>NZ_NYWI01000035.1:0-49397 GCF_002684955.1 Tistrella sp.
CTGCCAACCGCCTACGCCCTGACGCGGGGTGGAGCAGCCCGGTAGCTCGTCAGGCTCATAACCTGAAGGTCGCAGGTTCAAATCCTGCCCCCGCAACCAAGTTTCCAGCAAACGCCGCCCCGGCCATTCGCCGCGGGCGGCGTTGCTGCGTTTGGGTATCGCGCTTCCGTTGCGCCGGGCAGGCAGGGCAAGGGAGGGCGCGCTGCATCTCTGCCGTCTATTGCCGTTTGGCATCCAGGCTCCATATTATTGCCAGATGCAGGAGGCGCAGATGCAGCTACACCCGATCGCCCCAACCCCGTTCCATCAGCAGGACCCCGCGATCACCGACGCGGAAGCCGGCGCACTGGCGCGGGCCACGGTGAACCTGTTTCGGGCCTGGGGGCTGAGCGATGCCGAGGCCAGAAACCTTTTGGGCGGCATGGCGGCACGGACCTGGGCGCGGTGGAAGGATGGCGAGATCGGCCGGATCGACCGGGATCTGCGGATGCGCATGGCGCATCTGATGGGCATCCATAAGGGGCTGCGCTATCTGTTCAGGGAACGGGACCGCGGTTATGCCTGGGTGCGCAAGCCGAATGCGGCGTTTGCCGGCAAGTCCGCCCTCGACATCATGATGCGGGGCGAGTTGTCCGATCTGGCACTGATGCGGGACTGGCTCAACGCCGAGCGCGGCGCATGGTGAGCGGCGAGGCCGTGTTGCGGCGGGTATGCTGGGAGACGACCTGGCGAATCATCCGCTCAATCTGGCCGCCCATCGACCTGTTCGAGGACATCGCCGATCCGCATGATTGGGAGGCGCTGGTTGCCGTCGAGGCCAAGACCAATCCCCGTGTCCGCGACGAGGTCGGCGATCTGGGCAAGGTGCCTCCGGCGCGTCGGATCGGCGGGCCCGGAGCCAGTCTGGTGATGGCGCCGTTCGTTCACTGTTCGCCCGCCCGCCCGGGGCGTTTCACGAATGGCAGCTACGGCATTTATTATGCCGGCGATCGCGAGGAGGTCGCCCTGGCGGAGACCATTCATCATCACGGACAATTCATGGCGGCAACCGGCGAGGCTCCCGGCTGGACCTCGGATTTCCGCGCCCTGATCGGTGCGATCGATCGGGACCTGCATGACGTGAATGCCGTGCCGGAGGTTCTCCATCCCACCGATTACGCCGCATCGCAGGCGGAAGGTGCTGTACGTCGCGCTGCGGGCAGCGACGGCCTGGTGTGGAACAGCGTCCGGATGCCGGGCGGGCAGTGTATCGGGGTATTCTGGCCCGATGTGGTGACGATCCCGGTTCAGGGCGCGCATTTCTGCTATCACTGGAATGGTACACGGGTGGATTTCGTGAAGCGCTATGGAACCGGAGAGATTCTGGAAGTGAGGTGAGACGTGGAAGAGGGGGACCCGGATGCACCATCCTCTCCGGTCTGCTATGCCGCCGAGGCCGATGATGTCTATATGGGCTATGCCGTGCGGGACGAGATCCTGGTCCTGCTGACCGATCTTCTGCGTCGGGAAGATATGGTGGGGCGGGATGAGGCGGTGCGTGCGGTGCTGACCGAGGAAATCCGGCGGCTGGGCGGCACGCCGCCGGAACCGGGCGATCTTCGGGCAGCGAGGGCTGTGCCGGCGGCGGATGTTCTGCGCCGGCTGGCGGATCTGCTGCCCCGGCTGCGCGATGACGGCCTTCATGCGGTCTTGCGGCGGCTGGTCGATCGGTGATCGGGCAGGTTCGCGCTTGCCTTCGGCGCCGGGGAAGCGGAGGGGGCGGCGCTGATGCAGCACCTGAAGGAGACCGGACATGTCCGACCAGGGTGACGACTACGTGTATGACGAGGCCACCGGCGAATGGCTGCCGGCCTCGGAGTTGGCTGCCTCGCAACCCGAGGGCCAGGCCCCCGCGGGGGAGCGGGTGGTGAAGGATGCGGCCGGCAATGTGCTGGCGGACGGCGACCAGGTGACGCTGATCCGGGATCTGAAGGTGAAGGGCACCAGCCAGACGCTGAAACAGGGCACGGTGATCCGGTCGATCCGTCTGACGGCGAATGACGAGGAAATCGACTGCCGGCACGAGTCCATCAAGGGGCTGGTGCTGCGGACCGAGTTCGTGCGCAAGCGCTGATGATCCGGACCGGTACCGGTGGTTGCGGTGCATGCCGCGTCACCTGTACAGTCGGGTGGTCCCACAGCCCCGAGAGGCCATGTCCGAGATGATGCCGACCGTCTATCAGAGCGATCTGTTCATCCCCCGCTACCGGCCGATCAGCCGCGGGCGCTGGGAGCTGCGGGTGGTGCCGATGAACATGGCCCCGGGCTATTGGACGATGTCGGCGCTGGTCGAGAACATGGCCGTGCTGCTGCGCGACCGGCAGAGCTGGATGTCGACCACCCCGCTCGAGATCGAAAGCCAGGAGATCGGCGTGCATCTGGCACGCGGCCATGTGCTGATCTATGGCATGGGCATGGGCTGGTCGGCACTGGCGAGCGCGCTTCAGGATGCGGTCACCGCGGTGACGGTGGTCGAGTTCGACCCGGATGTGATCGCGCTGCATGAAGAGCTGGATCTGGCGGCACAGCTGCCCGAGGCGGCGCGGGTCAAGCTGAAGATCGTGCAGGGCGATGCCTATGCCTATGTGCCCGACCGGCCGGTCGACCTGCTGATGCCCGATATCTGGCTGCCGATGCTGAATGACGGCCGGGTGGACGAGGTGCGGCAGATGCAGGCGAATGTGCAGGCCGGCGCGATCTATTTCTGGGGCCAGGAGCTGGAGATCGCCCGCCATGCCGTGGCGGCCGGCCATGCGCTGGACGATGACGGCATCGCCGCCGCCATTGCCGGGATGGGCCTGCCGCTGGTCGGCCCCGAACACCCCGGCTATACCGAAAAGCTCGTCGCCGCTGCCCGGCGCTGGCTGCGCGACCGCTGGCTGCCGGGCTCCACGCCACCCTGGTAATGGCAATATGCGCCCCGGTCAGCCGTCCCCGCCGCATTCCAGGCGGAAAGCGGTGCGCAGATGGGCTTCGGCCCCTGCCGTGTCGAGACCTTCGGCGCCCGAGAGCAGCAGCCCGGCCAGGCCGTCATAAAGCGCACCCAGCCTGAGCGCCGTGGCGTCGGGATCGTCTGCCCGCCAGCAGCCTGCGGCGTGGCCGTCGCGCAGGATGGCGGCCAGACTGTCCTGCATGCGCTGCCGCGCGGTCGAAAGCGCGTCGGCGAGCGCTGTATCGGTGCCGGCAAGATCCGTCGCCTCGATCCAGAGCCGCCAGTAGATCCAGGCATCGGGCGCGAAGGCGGTGGCGAGATAGCGCTCCATCGCCACCGCCGGCGGCCGGCTGCCGTGGTTGATGTCCCCGGCCACGGCGTCGAAGATCGCCGACCAGGCCAGCGCCCGTAGTTCCGGCCAGCGGAAATAATGGTTGAGCAGCCCCGTGCCGACGCCGGCGCGGTCGGTCACCATCCGGGTGGTCGCCGCCTTCAGCCCCGCCGTCAGCAGCACCTCCGCCGCCGCGGCAAGGATGAGATCCCGCCGGCCGCGGGGCGCATCGTCATGCCGTGCCACATGTCCCTCCTTGACTCGTTGAGCGGTTGCTCAATAGATTGAGCACATGCTCAATGGCGGGAGGATATCATGCCGGGCCCATTCCGCACCACACCAGCGCGCAACACAGCCGTGGATACCATCCGCCTGGTCGGGCTGGTCGGGATCTGCGTGGTCAATCTGCCCTTCATCGCCCTGCCGGGTGCGGCCGGGCTGGTGCTGCCCGATGCCGGCCTCGACCGCCTGGCCATGCTGACGGTGGAGACATTGTTCCAGGCCAAGTTCTTCCTGCTGTTCTCCTTCGTGTTCGGCTGGAGCTTCCATCTTCAGGATCTGGCGGCACGGCGCGCCGGCGCCAGCCCCGCCCGCCGGCATCTGCGCCGCATGGCCGCGCTGGCGGTGATCGGCTGCCTGCACGGCATCCTGGTCTTTCCGGGCGATATTCTGGTGATCTATGCCCTGCTCGGCTGCGGGCTGGTGGCGGTGCGGCATCTGTCTGCGCCGGCGCTGGCCAGGCTTGCGCTGGCGATGCTGCCGCTGGCGGCGCTCTGTCTGACCGTGCTCTGGGTGTCGCTGCCGGAAGCGGCGTTCAGCCAGCCCCCGGCCGGCGACGCGCTGTCGCAGCGGATCGACGAGTGGCTGTCGACGCTGGGTTTTCTGCTGGTCTTTCAGGGCCCGCTCGCCTTCGGGGCGTTCTGCCTGGGGCTGGCGGCGGGCAAGAGCGGTTTCTTCGCCCCCGACCATCCGTGGCAGCACCGGCTGGACCGGGCGCTGCCCTGGCTGCTGGTGATCGGCCTGCCGCTCAACCTGTTTCATGCCGCAGCGACCGGCGGGCTGCTGCCGGCGGAATGGGTGTTCGCCACCCTGGCGGGGGTCTGGGCACTGGCGCCGGGGGCGCCGATCCTGGCGGCCGCCTGGTTGGCGCTGATCCTGCGGCTGACGCGGTTCCGGCCGCTACCCGAGATCCTGATCGCAGCCGGCCGCAACTCGCTGTCGATCTATGTGCTGCAGGGCATGCTGGCGGGGCTGACCTTCTGCGTGGTCGGCCATGGCAGCGTGGGGCAGGCGCGGCTGCTGGTCGTGGCCTTGCCGCTGGCCGGGGCCGCCATTCTGGCATTGGCCGCCTGGGCGGTGGTCGCCGGCCGCGGGCCGCTGGAGCGGCTGCTGCGGCGGATGTCGGGGGCCTGACCCGGCTTCAGCGTCGGTCAGTTGACCGGTCGCCAGAGGATCGGCGGGCCAGGAGCATCAGCACCGCCACCGCGAGCGCTGATTTCACCAGCCCGCCGGCGATGAAGGGCAGGACGCCGTGTTCGATGGCACGGTCGAGACCGATCTTCGTCGACAGCCAGGCAGCCCCCAGCGCCAGACAGATCGCGTGGGCAAGGATCATGGCCGCCAGCGCATGCACCGGCCGCTCCCCATTCCAGCCGCGTTCGGCAAGCAGGCCGGTCAGGGCCCCTGCGATCGGGAAGGCGATCAGATAGCCGCCGGTCGCCCCGGTGAAGCGGTCGATGCCCGAGGTGCCGTCGGCCAGCACCGGCAGGCCGGCGGCGCCGGCCGCCAGCCAGACCAGAATGGTGAGTCCGCCCAGCCGCCAGCCATAGAGCGCGCCGATCACGAAGACCGCGAAGGTCTGCATGGTCATCGGCACCGGCACCATCGGCACTTCGGCGAAAGACGAGGCGGCGAGCAGGGCGGCGCCGATCAGCACGGCGGCGCCGCGCCAGCCGATCGGGCGGGCCTCGGGGCGGAGCGGGCTGAAGCTGCGAAGGCTGGTCTCGGACATGGGATGCGGACCCCCTGGATGGCTGCGGCGGGCGATAAACCGGCCCAAAATGCAACCATAAGAAGGCAGGGCCGCGAAATCCATCTCTCAAGTTGATTGTTGTTCGGATTTCTGGTGGCCGATGACGCGGGGCTTGTTCTAAGATAGTCTAAGATATATCTTGAGACTGTCTGGAAGAGAGGAGTGACGCAGATGCGTTTCGTACACAGGCAGTGCGACCGTCGCGGTCGCGGGTTTCACGGCGAAGGCCGTCACGGGCATGAGAGTGACGGCCTCGATGGGAATTTTGGTCGCGCGTTTGGCAGTGGCCATGGCTGGGGCCGCGGCTTTGGCCGCGGTTTTGGCCGTGGCCGCTCTGGCGAGGACTGGATGTCGGAGCGGGGCGGCCGCCGGCGCTTCTTCGATGCGGGCCAGCTGCGGCTGGTGCTGCTGAAGCTGATCTCGATGCAGCCGCGCCATGGCTACGACCTGATCCGCGCGGTGGAAGAGCTGACGGGCGGGGCGTATGTGCCGAGCCCGGGCGTGGTCTATCCGGCGCTGTCGATGCTGGAAGACATGAACCAGGTGGCGGGCACCGAGGCCGAGGGCGGCCGCAAGGTCTTCGCGATCACCGCCGATGGCGAGGCGGAACTCGCCGCCAATGCGGCGATGGTGACCGAGCTGATGGCCCGGCTGGCGGCGATGGCCGAGATGCGCGAGCGGGTGGACACCACCCCGGTCGAACGCGCGATCGGCAATCTGAAGATGGCCCTGCGTGGCCGGCTGACGGCACCCGATGCCGATCGCAAGCTGGCGCTGGAGATCGCCCGGATCCTGGACGAGGCGACGCAGAAGATCGAGCGGTCATGACGAAGAATTCGAGGCTTGCGGTCCTCAGGCGGCGCCATGGTCTTGAGCCGCCGCTCCGCCCCGTTCCCGATCTTCCGACCGCGCCCCTGATGGAGACGACCCCTATGACGACCACCACAACCACCGTCACCAGCACCGCCGTGGTGCCGACGGCGCATGGCAGCCGCTATCTGCAGCAGCTGTGCAAGCATTGGAGCCACAACCTGACGGTTGAGTTCAGCCGCGAGCAGGGCTCGGTGATCTTCCCCCACGATGCCCGCGGTGCCGCATGGCCGGGCGATGCCCGGCTGCTGCTGGATGCCGGCGACGGCACCCTGACCTGCCGGATCGAGGCCAGCTCCGACGGGCAGCTGGAGGCGCTGAAGGGCGCGGTGGTGCGGCATCTGGACCGTTTCGCCTTCCGCGAGGCGCCGCTGCATGTCGACTGGCGGGACGGCGTCTGATCAGGCGGCGCCGGCCCGGCGCGGTGCCGTGGCCGAAAGGATGAGGCCGAGCAGGGCGAAGCTGCCGGTGAGGGCCGCGATCGCCGTCCAGCCGCCATGCTGCCAGAACCAGCCGCCGACCGAGCCGGTGATGCTGGAGCCCAGATAGTAGAACAGCAGATAGAGCGACGCGGCATGGCCCTTGGTGGCGCCGGCAAGGGGGCCGACCGAGCCGCTGACCACCGAATGGCAGACGAAGAAGCCGGTGGTGACCAGCACGATGCCGGCGATGATCGCGGGCAGGGCAGGCACCAGGGTGACCGCCACTCCGGCAAGCGTCAGCAGGAAACCCGCGATCAGCAGCGGCCGGCGGCCGAAGCGGTCGCCGAGGCCTCCTGCGATCGAGGACGAGACGATGCCGAAGCCGAAGGCGAGGAAGATCATCGCGACCCGGGTCTGGCTGAGATCGAAGGGGGCCGCGGTCAGCCGGAAGGTGGTGTAGTTGAACAGGGTCACGAAGATGCTGGTCAACGCAAAGCCGGTAGCATAGAGCCGGAGCAGCCCCGGATTGCGCAGATGCCCGGCCCAGGCCCGCAGATGGAAGCCGGGTGAGACGCCCCGTGCCGCCACGAAATTGCGCGAGCGCGGCAGCAGGATCAGGAAGCCGATCGCGGCCACCAGGCCGAGGCCGCCCATCACCGCCATCGCCATGCGCCACGAGGTGAATTCCGTCAGCAGCCCCATGCCGACCCGGCCCATCATCGCGCCGAAACCGGTGCCGGCAACATAAAGCCCCATGGCCTTGCCCAGATGGCGCGGCTCGATTTCTTCGGCCAGATAGGCCATGGCCACGGCCGGCACGCCGCCCAGCGCCAGGCCTTCGAGCGCCCGGGCGATCAGCAGCCCGTGCCAGTCGGGGCTGAGGGCGGCGGCGAGGTTCAGCGCCGCCGCCGCCGCCATCGAGCCGAACATCAGCCCGCGCCTGCCCAGCGCCTGAGAAAAGGCGCCGGCCAGCAGGATGGAGAGCGCGAGCAGGCTGGTGGTGACCGACAGCGCCAGCGAGGCGGAGGCGGCGCCCAGGCCGAAACTGGTGGCGAAGGCCGGCAGCAGCGGCTGCACACAATAAATCAGGGAAAAACTGGCGAAGCCCGCCAGGAACAGCGCGATGCCGGTCCGCCGCCAGGCCGTGGTGCCGCGGGTGATCCAGACCGGGCCGTTGATTCTGACGGCGGTCGGAGCCGGGTGGTGCCGGTGGCGGGCGGGAGCCATGGTCGATTGCAGGGTCATGGAGCAGGCGCTTTCGGGGCCGGGTCTGGTCTTTCGGATATAGCGCTGGCCCTTTCAATGCGTCCAATATATGGAAGAAGCAATCTTCATATCTTTGGTGTATGGCTGATGGAATTGCGGCACATCCGGTACTTCCTGGCGGTGGCCGAGGAGCGCAACTTCACCCGGGCGGCGGCCCGGCTGGGCATCGGCCAGCCGCCGCTCAGCCTGCAGATCCGGGATCTGGAGGCGGAGGTCGGCACGGCGCTGTTCCACCGCGTTCCCCATGGCGCCGAGCTGACGGAAGCGGGGGCCGCCTTTCTGGCGGCGGTGGAGGCGATCCCGGGCCAGGCGGCCGGGGCGGTGAAACTGGCGCAGCGCGCAGCCCGGGGCGAAACCGGTCGGCTCAGCCTGGGCTTCACCGGCACGGCCGCCCTCAACCCGCTGATTCCCGAAGCCATTCGCGCCTTCCGGCGGGCCTGTCCCGAGGTGGTGCTGACCCTGACCGAGGCCAATTCGGTGGCCCTGGTCGAAGGGCTGCTGGAGGGGCGCCTGCAGGTCGCGATCCTGCGTCCGGCCGCGACCGACCCGGCCGAGCTGGCGGTCCACAATCTGGCCGACGAACCCCTGGTGGCAGCGCTTCCGGCCACCCATGCCGCGGCGGCGCTAGCGGGGCCGATCGATCTGGCGCAGCTTGCCGCCGATCCGCTGATCCTGACCCCGCGGGCGATCGGCACCAGCCTGCACGATGTGGTGGTCGCAGCCTTCAGGGCGGCGGGGTTCGAGCCGGTGCTCGGCCAGCCGGCGCCGCAGATCGCCTCGATCCTGTCGCTGGTTTCGGCCGAACTCGGCGTGTCGCTGGTGCCGGTATCGATGTGCCAGCTGGGCATGCGCGGCGTGGTCTATCGCAGGCTTCGCGATCCGGAACCGACCGTGGGGCTGGCGGTGGCCTATCCCCGCCACCGACCACCCCAGGTCGTGCTGAATTTCGACCGGCTGATCCGGCAGGTGGCGCGGGCGGCATCGTGACCTCCGTCCCCTCGCTTGACGAGGTGATCGATATCCATATAGGTTGATATCAACAATATTCAGGAGGGGCCTGCCCATGACCACGACCGCGCAACCATCGGCGGCCGAACGTGCCGCGGCCTTCGGGCTCCATTCGCTGACCCCCCATCTGGTCTGCGCCGGTGCGGCTGCTGCCATCGATTTCTATAAAGCCGCCTTCGGCGCCGAAGAGCTGATGCGGCTGCCGGCCCCGGACGGATCGATCCTGCATGCCTGCATCCGGGTCAACGGCTCGTCGGTGATGCTGGTCGACGAAAACCGCGGCGGCGGCCTTTCCGGGCCGAAGGCGCTGGGCGGCACCGCCGTCACCCTGCATCTGGTGGTCGACGACGTCGATGCGGCGGTCGATCGCGCGATCGCCGCCGGGGCGGTGGTGGTGATGCCGGTCGCCGACCAGTTCTGGGGGGATCGCTATGGCGTGATCGCCGATCCCTTCGGCCATCAATGGTCGCTGGCGACGCCGGGCGATCCGAAATCGCCCGAAGACCTCGCAGAAGCGGCCGCCGCGGCCATGGGGGGTGTGTGATGACCATCGGCTATGTCGACGGGTTCGTCGCGGCGGTGCCGAACGCCGCCCGCGAGACATTTCGTGCCCATGCCGAAGCGGCAGCGGTGGTGTTCCGCGAGAACGGCGCGCTGGGCGTGACCGAATGCTGGGGCGACGACGTGCCCGAGGGTGAGGTGACCTCGTTCTCCATGGCCGTGCAGCGGCGCCCGGACGAGACGGTGGTGTTCTCGTGGATCCTGTGGCCGTCGAAAGAGGTGCGCGATGCGGGCATGGCGAAGGTCATGGCCGATCCGCGCCTTCAGCCCGAGGTGATGCCGATGCCCTTCGACGGCAAGCGGATGATCTTCGGCGGGTTCGTCCCCATTGTTCAGGCCTGAAGATGGCGTTCAGGCCTGAGGGGCCTGCGCGCCCAGCTGCTTGTACATGAAGGTCGTGGCACCCATGCCGCGACCGTCGGTGCGGATGCAGTAGTCGGGGATGGTGCCGACGGTGACATAGCCGAGTGCCGCATAGAGCGGCTCGGCCTTGTCGCCGGTGAGCGTGTCGAGGGTGAGCAGATGCCGGCCCATTGCGCCGGCGCGGGCTTCAAGATCGCGCATCAGCGCCCGGGCGATGCCCCGCCGGCGAAACGCCGGATGGACCAGCAGCTTGCGCACCTCGGCGCGGTGCGGCTGGTTGGGCGGGGTGTCGTGGTCGAGCTGGACCGTGCCGGCGATCCGGCCGTCCGCCTCTGCGATCAGCAGGATCAGCCCGTCGGTCATGAGCGGCGGCAGCACCTTCGCCTCCCAGAAGCGCCGGGCGGCTTCGGCCGTGAAGGGCAGCAGGAAGTTGACGCTGGCCCCGTCCTCCACGCAGGCGCGGAGCAGATCGGCCAGTTCGTCGAGCCGATCCCGGGTCTCTTCGGCGGAAAGCGCAGTGATCGCGACGGTCATCTCAAGGGCCTCAGAGGATGAAGAGGTGATAGCGGGCGCCCTCGGCCTCGGGCGTTTCGAAGCGGCTGACGCCATGCAGGCGGTAGCGCAGGCAGTCGCCGGGTTCGAGGTCATGGGGCGTGCCCTCGACCGTGACCCTGAGCCGGCCCGCGATCAGCAGCAGGTGATGTTCCAGCCCCGGACGCGGCGGCTGGTCGTACTCGATAGAGGTCGCCGGCGGCAGCTCGCAGCCCAGTACCTCGCCGCCGAGGGTTGATGCCGGGGTCGAGATCTGGCGGCGGCGAAAGCCGGTGGCGGGGTCGGTCCAGACCGGCTGATCGGCCGGCCGCAGCCGGGCGGTGAAATCCTCCTCGGCGAGCGCGATCAGCCGCGACATGGTGAGCCCATGGGCTGCGGCGAGCCGGCCGAGCACGGCCGCGGTGGCGCTGACCTCGGCATTCTCGATCCGCGACAGGCTGGCCCGGCTGACCCCGGCGCGGGCCGCCAGATCATCCAGCGACCAGTCGGCCGCCAGCCGCAGCCCTTTGAGCCGGCGGGCAAGACGATCATCGATGTCGGGGATGGTGGGTGTTTTTTCCATATTCGGGAGAATATTCCGAATATGAGAAATCGACAAGCCGCCTCAGGGGGCCGGATCGAGCCCGGCCAGAAAGTCACGCAGCAGGGTATTAAGGGCGGACTGTTCCGCCGCCGACAGATGGCCGACCAGCCGTTTCTGGGTGGCGACGTGATCGGCGACCGCGGCATCGATGACCCGCCGGCCCTGATCGGTGAGGGCGATCAGCACGCTGCGGCCATCCTGCGGATTGGGCCGGCGCTGCACCAGCCCGGATTTTTCCAGCTGGTCGATGCGATTGGTCATGGTGCCCGAGGCGACCATGGTGGTCGCCATCAGGTCGCCGGGGCTGAGCGCGTAAGGGGGGCCCGAGCGGCGCAGGGTCGCCAGCACGTCGAAGCTGGGATAGGCGAGGCCGTGGGCGGCGAAAGTCTTCTCCATCTCCCGCATCAGCTGGGTCATCAGGCGGGTGAGACGGCCGATCAGCCCCATCGGCCCGAGATCGAGATCGGGCCGTTCGCGGTGCCATTGATCGAGAATACGGTCGACGTGATCCATGGCCGGGATCATGGGGCCCGGCCGTCTTGCGGTCAAGGAGGTCTCTCGATATCGAGATAATTATCTTGACGTCGAGAGATATCGGCATAGCCTGAAAGGACAGTGCCAGGGAGGTTCCATGCACCCCGAGACCAGCCGCAACGGCGATGTGCTGCTGACCGCGATCGCCCCGGCGATCTGGGGCAGTACCTATCTGGTGACGACGGGGCTGCTGCCCCAGGGCTATCCGCTGACGGTGGCCATGCTGCGCGCCCTGCCGGCCGGGCTGATCCTGCTTCTGCTGGTCCGCCGCCTGCCCACGGGCGGCTGGTGGTGGCGGTCTTTCGTGCTGGGCGCGCTCAATTTCTCGATCTTCTGGGCGCTGCTCTTCGTCTCGGCCTATCGCCTGCCGGGCGGGGTGGCGGCGACGGTGGGCGCCATCCAGCCGCTGATCGTGCTGCTGCTGGCGCGCCTGGTGATCGGCACGCCGGTGAAGGTGGCGGCGGTGGCGGCGGCGCTGGCCGGCATTCTGGGCGTGGCGCTGATGGTGCTGTCGCCCGATGCGGCGCTGGACCCGATCGGCATCGCGGCAGGGCTCGGCGGGGCGGCGGCGATGGCGGCCGGGACGGTGTTCAGCCGCCACTGGCAGCCGCCGGTGTCGGCGCTGACGGTCACCGCCTGGCAGCTGACCGCGGGCGGGCTGCTGCTGCTGCCCGCGGCGCTGATCTTCGAGCCGGCGCTGCCGGTGCCGACCCTGCATCACCTGATCGGTTTCGTGCATCTGGGGGTGTTCGGGGCCGCCGTCAGTTACATGCTCTGGTTCCGCGGTCTGGGCCGGCTGGGACCGGGGGCGGTGGCGCCGCTGGCGCTGTTGAGCCCGGTGACCGCGGTGATCCTGGGGCTGTCGATCGCGGGCGAGCATCTGTCGATGGTCCAGGCCGTGGGCATCGCCCTGGTGCTGGGCAGCGTGCTCGCGGCACAATGGGTGCAACGGCCACGTCCGGTGAAGGCCCCCCTGGCCACCGGCTGAGCCCTTAAGGGAGGACAGATGACCGGGACTGCATCGAAGAACAGGCAGTGGGTGCTTGCCGCCCACCCCGACGGCAAGGCCACTGCCGACACCTGGCGGATGATCGACAGCCCGATGCCCGAGCCGGGCCCCGGGCAGATCCTGGTCCGCACGCTCTGGCTGTCGGTCGATCCCTATATGCGCGGGCGGATCGCGGCGGCCGGCAATTACACCAAAGGCGTGGCGCCGGGAGAGCTGATGCAGGGCGGCGGCGTGGGCGAGGTGGTCGTCTCCAACCATCCCGCCTGGGCGCCGGGCGATCTGGTCGAAAGCATGACCTTCGGCTGGCAGGAATATGCGGTGTTGAGCCCCGACCTGCCGGGGGCCGCCCGGGCCAACCGGGTGAACCCCGAGATCGCCCCGCCCGAGGCGGCGCTGTCCTGGCTGGGCATGCCGGGGCTGACCGCCTATGTCGGCATGATCGAGATCGCGCGGCCCAAGCCCGGCGATACGGTGCTGGTCTCGGCCGCATCGGGTGCCGTGGGGCAGATGGTCGGCCAGATCGCGAAGCTGCAGGGCGCGCGTGCGGTGGCGATCGCGGGCTCGGACGACAAGCTGGCCTGGTGCCGGGAGCTGGGCTTCGATGCCGGCATCAATTACCGCACCGCCGGCGACATGAAGGCGGCGATCGCCGCTTCCTGCCCGGGCGGCGTCGACGTCTTTTTCGACAACACCGGCGGCCCCATCCACGACGCGGCCCTGGCCAATCTGGCGACCCATGCCCGGGTGGTGATCTGTGGCCGGATCGCCGTGGTCGATCAGGCGCCGGAAGAGGATATCGGCCTGCGCGCCAGCGCCCGGCTGATCGTCACCCGATCGATGATCCAGGGCCTGGTGGTCTTCGACTGGTGGCATCTGCGCGACGAGGCCATGGCCCGCATCGCCGCCTGGCACCGCGAGGGCCGCTTCCGCTTCCGCCACGACGTGCTTGAAGGTTTCGAACGGATGCCCGAAGCCTTCCTGCGGATGATGGCCGGCGACAATTTCGGCAAGCAGGTGGTCAGGGTCGCCTGACCGGCCCCCTGCCGGGCCTGCGGCGGAGGGCAGCGCGCAGCAGGCCCGGCAGCCGCCCGTCGATCAAAGCGAGGCCGACTGCGATCATCGCCATGCCGATCAGATGTTTCGGCTCCAGCCGTTCGCCCAGGAAGGTCGTCCCCAGCAGGATGGCGCTGACCGGCACCAGGAAGGTGACCAGCATCAGATTGGTGGCCCCCGCCGTCGCCAGCAGGCGGAAGAACAGCACATAGGCGAAGGCGGTGGAGATGAAGGCGATGGCCAGGATCGCGGCGACCGTCCCCCGGCCGGGGGCGGGCAGCGTCCAGGGCTGATCGACGATCAGGGCGAGCGGCACCAGCATCATCGCCGCCGTGGTCATCTGGCCGGTGGCGGTCGCCATGGGCGCCACCCCCAGTCGGGCGAAGCGGCGGCCGAAGACGCCGGCCAGCGCATAGGAGAAGGCGGCGCCCAGAATGGCGAGCTGGCCCGCGACATTGCCGCCCAGACCGTTCAGCGCCGCGGGGCCGATCATCGCCGCCACGCCGGCAAAACCGGCCAGCACCCCGGCGATGCGGTTGGGGCTCGCCTTCTCGTCGCTGGTCGCCAGATGCGCCACCAGCACCCCGAAAAGCGGGGTGGTGGCGTTCAGGATGGCGGCAAGTCCGCTCGGGATCTGGGTCTGGCCCCAGACGATCAGGCTGAACGGGATCAGGCTGTTCAGCAGCCCCATGCCGAAAAAGGCCGCCCAGACCTGGGGCGAGCGGGGCATGCTCAGCCCGCGCAGCCGCAGCACGACGTGCAGGGCGAGGGCGGCGAGCAGCACCCGCGCCGCCACGATGGTGAAGGGCGGCAGCTCTTTCACCGCGACGCCGATGAAGAAGAACGAGCCGCCCCAGGGAATGGAGAGCAGCACCAGCAGCCCCCATTCCCGCAGTGTCATGCTGCGCCCCGCGGCCATGCCGCACCTCCGGATTGCCTGAGTGTCGCCGGCCATGAAACCGGCGATGCCTACCGCCCGCAACCGAGCTTTCCCAGGTGGCAGGGTAAGTGCGGCTAAGCCTCAGCCTGCGGCGCTGGCGGCGATGTAATCCGCGATCATCAGGTCGAGATGGGCGCCGCCGCCATTCTTGTAGACCGTGATTTCATCGGCCGAGCGCCGCGCCGGTGCGGTCGCCGGCACCAGGTCGTAGAGATCGCCCAGGACATCCGCCTCGGTGATCACGCCGGCTTTGATCGGCATCGTCAGCTCGCCGATATGGTGCAGCGTGGTGGCGCGCGAATCCACGAACAGCCGGCTGCTGCCGATCAGGGCATCGTCGGCCTCGCGCATATCCGCCTTGAAGGCGCCGATCAGGTCGACATGGGTGCCGGGGCGGACCCGGTCGCCATGGATGACCGGGCTGCGCGCCATGGTGGCGCTGGAGATGATGTCGGCCGTGGCCAGCGCGGCTTCCAGATCAGGGACGGCTTCGATCCGGGCGGTGATGCCGGCGGCCTCGGCCCCGGGCCGGGCGGTATCGAGCAGATCCCGGGCCTGTTCCGGCCGCCGCGCCCAGACCGAGATCCGCTCCAGATCGGGGAAGATCGCGCCATAGGCCCGGATCAGGCTGGCGGCGACCACGCCCGCGCCCACAATCACCAGATGCCGGCTGTCGGGCCGGGCGAGCAGGCGGGCGCCCAGAACCGAATCCGCCGCGGTCTTGAACTCGGTGACCAGGCGGCTGTCGATCACCGCGCGCAGGCTGCCGGTCTCCGCATCATAGACCATCATCGCGCCCTGCACCGTGGGCAGGCCGCGCGCGGCATTGCCGTCCATCACCGTCACCGCCTTCACGCCATAGCCGAGACCGGGAATGAAGGCCGCACGGTTGAGCAGGGTGGCGGTGCGGGGGCCGAGGAAAATATCTGCAATCTCGGCCCGGGGCCGCAGATGGCCGCGCCGCAGCGCCTCGACGGCTCCCGCCCAGTCAAGGGCGCCTGCACAGGCCTCGTAGGTCAGCAGATCCGGCGTCACCATGTCTCCCCCGCATGTCTTCGGATGATCAGAGGCGGGGATGATACGGGTTTCGGCCGCCGGCGGACAGGCCGGCGATCCGGCGCTCGCGGCTGTGGGCAGGGCGGGCGGTCATGCTAGCATAAGGCTCGGCGTCTTGCCTTGATATCAACCCGATTGGCCATGTCAGATCCTGCAATCGTTCCCTTCGAAACCACGCTTCTGGTTCGCGACGCCTGCCTTTGCCTGCATGTGCAGCGGGCGGCGCGGGCGCTGGCCCGGCGCTTCGACGATGCGCTCCGTCCGGTCGGGCTGACGAATGGCCAGTTTTCGCTGATGATGTCGCTGAACCGGCCGGTGCCGCCGCGCAAGGGGGATGTGGCCAGCCTGCTGGCGATGGATCACAGCACGCTCACCGCCAATCTGAAGCCGCTGGAGCGCCGCGGTCTGATCGAAAGCGAGATCGACCCCGAGGACCGGCGCGGCCGGCTGCTGCGGCTGACGCCCGAGGGCATGGCCGTCCTGGCGCGGGCCGTCCCGATCTGGGAGCGTGCCCATGCCGCCACCGAGGCGCTGCTGACCGGGGGCGAGGTCGGGCGATTGCGCAACGATCTGATGGCTCTCTCGGCATCATCTCCAGAGGATCATCAACCATAAGTATTTTATTCCTCGCATAATGGGCCGTTCGACCTTATCATCAGGTGACCAACCAACCATAAAAACACCTGTAGACGGGGCGAGTCATGAAAGCTGGTGTCCATCCGAGCCGTGCGCTGTGCATGGCCCTTGCGTTCTGCGGCCTGGCAGCCGCATCCCTCCCTGCGGCCGCAGCCGACGGCCTGGTAATCCCGCAGCCGATGCCGGGCGGTTTCAACTTCCCCACCCCGGGTTACGTGATCGGGCAGTGGGTCGATGCAAACGATCAGACGGCCATCACCAGCCATGGCTGGGAGATCTGGCAGGCGATGACCCAGCCCGCCGGCCAGAACAACCTGCCGGTCTGGGACACCTGGGTGTCGGAGGCCCAGATTTTCGGCCAGACGAGCAAAACCGGTACCAAGGCCGCAGCGGAGACCGATGCGCTTGGCGCCGTTCAGGGCCAGCTGGAGCGCGGCGTCGCCCTGCCGCAGCTCAGGCCGCTCAGGATTCCGCGCCAGTTCTCTCACACCCCGCATGGCCGTAACGCGCTGGCGGCGACCGCGTCGCAGGGATCGGTGATCGTCGAGACCGAGCGCTTCAACGACGCCACGGCCATCTTCGTCTCCACACCGCAGGTCACCCCTTACGGGACCTTCAAGGTGAACAACGGCAGCAGCCTTCAGGCCTATGCCGCGGCTTTCCCGGCGAACACCTCGACGGCGGCCCGGGCCGTGCGCGACTTCCCCGAAACCGGGATGGAGACCAAACCGGTCTTCGGCTATGTGAAGGCATCGACACCCACTGCCGTGCCCTATTGGCAGGGAACCGGCGCGGTCAACACCGACAACGACCCTGCCCAGGGCTATTACGTCCAGAACTGGAACGACTGCGTGATCGTCGACCCCTCGAACACGGCGACGTCGGGCATGACCAAGCTTTCGGCGGCGCCGACCCCGGGCAGCTTCTTCCAGGATCCGCAGCTCAGCTGCAGCAGCTATTACACGGCGCCGATCGGCATGTTCTATGCCTTCGCGATGACGGCGGCCCAGGCGCAGGGCTTCGCCAATGCCAATGTCGCCGCCGGCGACATGGCGCTGCTGGTCGCCATGCATGTCAGCACCAAAGAGCAGGATCCCTGGACCTGGCAGACCTTCTACTGGCAGGGCACGTCTGAATTCGAGACCTCGGAAGGCCCCGGCTCCATGACCGGCCAGCCCGCCGCGCTGGCGGCGCCGTGGAACGCCTATGCCATGTGCACGGCCTATTCCCAGCAGGTCAACGGCCAGATGCTGGTCTGCTACAACCCGTATCTGGAAACCAATCCCGGCATCCCGTCGGGCATCACCTCGAACTGCATGACCTGCCATGGCATGGCCGCAGTCTATCCGGCCGGATCCCAGAGCCAGACGCCGAGCTACCCCGCCAATTACGACCAGCCGGTGGCCTTCGACGATCCGACGCTGTTCGGCAATGCCATGAAGACCGACTTCTCGTGGAGCATGGCGGATCAGGTGTTTGATTGAGGGAGGTGAGGGGAGAGGAGTCTTTTAGCCCCTCGGCCCAAGCGGGCGTTCCACGCCCTTGGCCGCCGCCTCAATGGCGGGAGTCTTTTAGCCCCTCGCCGGGCGGGCGCTGCCGCGCCCTTGGCCGCCGCCTCAATGGCGGCTTGCGCCGGCCACCTTCGGGTGGCCGGCGCTTGGCTTTGGTGGCAGGGGCGTCCTCGGATCTGCCGGGTTTCAGATGCCGAGGGCGGCTTTGGCGGGGGTGTCGAAGCCCAGGGCGATGACGCGGCCGTCTTCGTCGGTGAAGACCGGGCGCTTGATCAGGGTGGGTTCACGGGCGAGCAGGGCGGCCAGGGCGGCGCGGTCGCCGGTGCCCGCGATCGCCGCCTCGACCACGGCCCGGTCGGCCTCTCCCAGATTGCGCCAGGTGGTGGAGCGGCGGTTGACCAGCCGGTCGGCGCCGATCTGGTCCAGCCAGGCGCCGGCCTCTTCGGCCTTGAGCGCGTCGTCGCGCAGGTCGCGGACCCGGTGGGCGCGGCCTGCGGCTTCCAGCGTCTTGGCCGCCTTGCGGCAGGTGTCGCAGGTCTTGATGCCGTTCAGCGTGGGGAGCATCAGCGGGCGTATCCCGTCTTGAGGGTGGGGGCCATTTCGGCCAGAACGTCGAGGCAGGCGCCGGCCAGCCGCCGGCAGCCCGCGGGCGACCAGCCTTCGTCCGCATCCGGCGCCTCGACGCAATCCTTGAACGGCTGTTCCAGCGTCATCGCCAGCGCACCGAAGGTGTTGGCCACCCAGTTTGTGCACATCGACAGATCGCCGGTCTGCGGCCGGGCGGCCGGATAGCCGATCCGGGTCTGGAAATCGGGCGAGACCTCGTCCAGCCGGCCGCGATAGCGGGCCAGCAGGTCCAGCTGCCCCGGGCGCAGATCGGGGATGCCCTCGAAGCCGGCGATGAAATTATGCGGCAGCGCCTCGTCGCCATGAACGTCCAGGCAGAAGGCGACGCCGGTCTGCAGCATGGCCGCGCGCACCACCGCCACCTCGGGGCTGCGGGCCAGGCTGGGGGCCGCCCATTCCCGGTTCAGATTGGCACCGGCGGCATTGGCCCGCAGATGGCCGCGGAAGCTGCCATCGGGGTTCATGTTCGGCACCACCACCAGATCTGCCGCGGCACGCAAGCCCGCGGCCACCGGGTCGGCGGCATCGGTCAGCCGGTCGAGCGCGCCCTCCATCCACCAGCTGGCCATGGTCTCCCCCGGATGCTGGCGGCCGATGATCCAGCAGACCGGCCGGCTGCCGTCGAAGGTGCCCATCGCCAGCGCATCGAGCGGCCGGCCGTCGACGGTGCTGCCCAGGCGGATCCGCCGCACCCCTGGCCGGCTGCCGGCCCGTGCCACCAGATCGGCATGGGCCGACAGGTCGTAGGGCGCGAAATAGGCCAGTTCCACCTGATCGGCATCAAGGTCCAGATCCAGGCTCAGCACGCGGCCGTCGTAGCGGCCCGGCACCCGGGTCCAGCGGCTGCGATCGGTGGAGAGGACCGGACGATAGCCGTCGAAGCCCTTGGGATAGGTGCAGCTGCCGGCATTCAGCAGCCGCACCGTCACCGGCCGGCCGGCGATGCCCGACAGCCTGACGTCGAACCACTGGCGGAAGCTGCAGCCGGCATCGGTGCGGATGGCGAGGTCGACCACCGTCCGGCCGCCGGCCGTGCCGATGGCGACCAGATCGCCATTGCCGCCGTCGAAGCGGCTGTCGACGGCGATGCCGGATGGGGCGGGGAAGCCGGTGGCGGTCATGGGGCTGGCGCTCCTGAGAAGATGCCTTATGGCGGGATGCAGGTCTTGTCCGGCGCGGGATCGGGGCGACATATGATGTGTCGTCGGGTCTCTGCCCAGGCCGGACGCGCATTGTGAAAGGAGTGGCCGTGACCGACAAGACCGACACCGCGCGCCCGCTCGCGTCCGCGACCGTTGCCGCCCGGGCCACCGGGCGGGTCGATCCCGCGACCGGTGCGGTCGTGCCGCCGATCCACCCCGCCACGACCTATGAACGGGCGGCGGATCTGTCCTATCCGCGGGGGCGGGTCTACACCCGGACCGACAACCCCAATTACGACGCCCCCGAGGCGGTGCTGACCGAGCTGGAAGGCGGGGCGGAAAGCCTGGTCTTCGCCTCGGGCATGGCGGCTGCCGTGACCCTGTTCCAGGCGCTGCCCCAGGGCGCGCGGGTGGTGGCGCCCGAGATCATGTATTGGGGCCTGCGCAAATGGCTGATCGAGGTGGGCCGCCCCGCGGGGCTGGGTGTTGCCTTCGTCGACATGACCGATCAGCAGGCGCTGGCGGCGGCGCTGGATGAAGGGGCGGATCTGGTCTGGGTGGAAAGCCCCGCCAACCCGCTCTGGGGGATTACCGACATCGCGGCGGCAGCCCGGCTCGCCCATCGCGCCGGCGCCGTGCTGGCGGTGGATTCGACCGCCGCCACCCCGATCCTGACCCGGCCGATCGATCACGGCGCCGATATCGTGATGCATTCGGCGACCAAGTATCTGAACGGCCATTCCGACGTGCTTGCCGGCACGCTGACGGTGGCACCGGGTCTGGCCGGCGATCCGCTCTGGGCCCGGGTGCGGCAGCTCCGGTCGATGTCGGGCAATATTCCGGGGCCGTTCGAGGCCTGGCTGCTGCTGCGCGGCATGCGCACCCTGGCGCTGCGGGTGGAGCGCGCCTCGGCCAATGCGCTGGCCATCGCACAGCATTTCGCGCGCGACCCGCGGCTCGATGCCGTGCTCTATCCGGGCCTGCCCGATTTCCCCGGCCACGAGATCGCCCAACGCCAGATGACCGGCGGCTTCGGTGGCATGCTGTCGATCCGGGTGGCGGGCGGACGTGACCGCGCGATCGAGGTTGCGGCGCGGCTGCGCCTCTTCGCCCGTGCAACCTCGCTCGGCGGGGTCGAAAGCCTGGTCGAACACCGGGCGAGCATCGAGGGCACGGACAGCCCCGTGCCCGACGATCTGCTCAGGATTTCGGTCGGGATCGAGGCGGCGGCGGATCTGATTGCCGACCTGGATCAGGCGCTGGGCAAGGCTCCGGCGGGCGATGCGCAGTGATCGTTCCGCTTGTCGTTGACAAGCCGATGACGCACGGTTATCTAGACGCACGACCTGCCGTGGAGGGGTGGCCGAGTGGCTGAAGGCGGCGGTTTGCTAAACCGTTATAGGGTCTAAAGCCCTATCGAGGGTTCGAATCCCTTCTCCTCCGCCAGTTCCGAAGGCCCCGGCCGAGCGCTGCTCGGCCGGGGCCTTCGCGCATCCGGCATCTCCACGCAGGGCAGGCCCGGGTATTTCGCACTTGCGGCAGGTACCCGCGGGTGTTACTCAGGCAATCCGATCGGTGGCGGTCCCGCCCGCCACCCACAAAACTCCAAACGGGCATGTTCGGGCTTTACTGTTCCGCGACCTGCCACCCGCCGGGCGCCCCGGCCGCGTGACGAACCGCAAACGGTCTCCCCCTGGGATACCGGGTTCGCCGTCCTGGCGCCGATCTGCGGCGGACGCCCATGACTGGCCCAGGCACGCGGGGCACGTCCCTTACTTATCCGGCTGCCGGAAAATCCGCAGCCGGCGAGGCTTTTTTGCCCGCCGGTCGCGGCGGCGCCACCCGTTCGAAAGACCGACCCTTGATCAATTTCTCCGAGCTTGGCCTGTCCGAGACGCTGCTTCGCGCCCTGGACCAGGCGGGCTACGTGACGCCGACCCCCATCCAGGAACAGGCCATCCCGCATCTGGTGGCAGGCCGTGACCTTCTGGGCATCGCCCAGACCGGCACCGGCAAGACCGCGGCCTTCGCGCTGCCGATCCTGAACCGGATCGCCGCCGACCGGAACCGCGCCAACATGCCGGGCCGCACCCGCTGCCTGATCCTGGCGCCGACCCGCGAACTGGCCGCCCAGATCGCCGACAACATCAAGACCTATGCCCGCCACATGCGCGTTCATGTGGCCGTGGTGGTGGGCGGCGTCAGCGCCGGCCCGCAGATCCGCGCCATTGCCCGCGGCCTCGACATCCTGGTGGCGACGCCGGGCCGTCTGGTCGACCATCTGGACAGCGGCGTGCTGAAGCTGGACCGCACCGAGGTGGTGGTGCTGGACGAGGCCGACCACATGCTCGACCTCGGCTTCATCATCCCGATCCGCCGGATCCTGGCCAAGCTGCCGATCCGTCGGCAGAGCCTGTTCTTCTCGGCGACCATGCCGAAGGAGATCGGCGCCCTGGCCGGCGAGATGCTGCGTGACCCGATCGAAGTGTCGGTGACCCCGGTCGCCACCACTGCCGAGCGGGTCGAGCAGCGCGTGGTGCGCATCGAGCCCGCCCGCAAGCGCGGCGTGCTGATCGAGCTGCTTGAAACCGAAGGCGTTCACCGCGCCCTGGTCTTCACCCGCACCAAGCGCGGTGCCGACCGCGTGGCCCATGATCTTGAAGTCGCCGGCCTGCCGGCGGCTGCCATCCATGGCAACAAGAGCCAGAGCCAGCGCGAGCGGGCCCTCGGCGGTTTCCGTGACGGGCGGGTGCGGATCCTGGTCGCCACCGACATCGCGGCGCGCGGCATCGACGTCTCGGGCGTCAGCCATGTGTTCAACTACGAACTGCCCGACGTGCCCGAAAGCTATGTCCACCGCATCGGCCGCACCGCGCGTGCCGGCGCCGAGGGCATCGCCATCACGCTCTGTGCCGATGACGAGCTGGGCCTGCTGCGCGACATCGAGCGTCTGACCCGTCAGACCCTGCCGATCGACGAGCGGCGCACGGCCGAATCGATCGCCTCGGCACCCGAGCGCCTGCCCCAGCGTCAGCCGATGCGCAATGGCCGCCCGGCTTCCAAGGCGCGCCCCGGCGGCGGCGTCGGCCGGCCTGCCGGCCGCGGCCATGGCCGCCCGGGTGACCGCAGCGAGCGGAGCGAAGGTCCCGCCCGGCCCCAGCGCCCGCAGCGCCAGGGGCAGCGCGCCCACGGCGATCGCCCCAATGGCGACCGCCCCTACGGCGACCGGCCCCAGGGCGATGGCTACCGTGGCGACCGGCCCCAGGGCGACGGCTACCGTGGTGACCGGCCCCAGCGCTCATCGCGCCCGGCCCGCGGCGACCGGCCCCAGGGCCAGCAGGCCCGGAGCGGCGAAGGCCGTCCGCGCCGGCAGGGCCAGTACGCCGGTTGAGCCGTTACGCCGGCTGATCCCGGCCTCGGACATCGAAGCATAAACCAAAGGCGCGGTTCCGGAGACGGGACCGCGCCTTTGGTCTGCTCAGGCCTTCAGATGCTCAGGCGGTTCTGACGGTGCCGAGGAAGCCGTCGATCTGGCCCTTCAGGCCCCGGGCACGGGCGCCGAGATCGTCGGTCACCTGCTGCAATTCGGCGGCCTGATCGCCGGTGCGGCGCACGGCGCCGGTGACCCGACCGAGACCGGCCGAGACATCGCGGCTGCCGGCGGCCGCCTGATCCACCCGGCCGGCGATTTCGCGGGTGGCGGCGCCCTGGCGCTCCACCGCGGCCGCGACGGTGGCGGTGATGCCGTCGATCTCGCCGATGGTGGTGCCGATCCGGCCGATCACCGTCACCACCCGGCCGGTCTCGCTCTGGATGCCGCCGATCCGCTCGGCGATTTCGGCGGTGGCGCGGGCGGTCTGGTCGGCAAGCTGCTTCACTTCCGAGGCGACGACCGCGAAGCCCTTGCCGGCGTCGCCCGCGCGCGCCGCCTCGATCGTGGCGTTGAGCGCCAGAAGATTGGTCTGTTCGGCAATCTCTGAAATCAGGCCCACCACCTGGCCGATCCGGCTGGCGGCGTCGGCGAGCGTGGTGATCTGGGCATTGGCCTCGCGGGCCTGACGGGCGGCGTCGGCGGCAAGCCCGCCGCTGCGCGCGGTCTCGCGCCCGATATCGGCGATCGAGGCCGCCAGCGCCTCGGCCGCTTCGGCGACCGCCTTCACATTTGCCGCCGACACCTCGGACACGCGGCCGACCTCGCCCGCATCGCCGGTGGCGGCATCGGCCAGACCGCGCATCTCGCGCGCGGTTCCTTCCATGCCGGCGACCGCTGCGATCACCTGGCGCAGCGCCTCGGACACTTCGTGGTCGAAGCGCCGGCAGGCGGCCTCGATCTCGGCCGTGCGGCGTTCGCGACGCGCGGTCTCTTCGGCGCGTTCGGCGGTGAGCCGGTCGTTGCTGAGCGCGGTGTTGCGGAAGACCTCCACCGCCTGGGCCATGCGGCCGATCTCGTCGCGCCGGCCGGTGCCGGGCACCTCGGCGGCGGTATCGCCCGCCGCCAGCGCCGTCATGCGCTGCGCCATGCGGTCGATCGACCGGCCGGCATCGCGGCCGATGATCAGGCTGACCGACAGCACCAGCAGGGTGGCGAAGCCGGCGGTGACCAGCAGGATGGTCATCAGCCGGGCATTGTCGGCCTGGGCCTCGGCGGCGACGGTGCCGCTCACCGCCTCGATCTCGTCGCCGAGCGTGCCCATGCGGGTCTCGAGCGCGTCGAAGGCGTCGATGAAGGCGGGGAAGCCGGCTTCGGCCCGGGCGCGATCCCCGGCCGCCGCCGTCACGATGGCCTCTGCGGCCCGCACATAGGCATCCACCGCGGCGGTGACCGCCGGAAGCTGGGCCGCGATCCCGGGCGAGACGTTCAGATCGCGCAGGCTGGCCATCGCGGCGCGAAACTCTTGGGCATGCTCGGCCAGATCGGCCGACACCGCGGCCCGATCCGCCGCCGGGGCATCGGGGGCCAGGCGCAGGGCCATCAGCACATCGGCGCGCAGGGCATCATGCATCATGTCGCCCTGCATCTGCTGGCGCACCGCCGCGGTCACCCGGGTCACGGCCGAGAGCCCGTCGTCGGAGCGGATCAGTCCCAGAATGCCGGCGCCGCCTGCGGCGGCAATCAGCACGACGGACACAAGGCTCGACCAGGTGAGCCGGGCCCGGATTGACGAGGATCGTGACATCTCCCCTCCTTTCACATGCGGGGGCAGGATGCCGGCGGCATCCTCGTGTCGCGATCGTAACTGTCTGCAATTTAAGAAAGTGTTTAGAAAGACTTTAGATGGTGACACGCCCTGATACGAGCCAGTCCGCCCCTGCCGGATCGAGCCGCTGCACGCCGATCGATGTGGTCCCGGTCAGAATGCCTGGCCCCTGATCGATGACGGCCGCCTCAATCCGGCCCGTTCCCTGATGTTCCAGATCGAGCAGGGGGGCGGCGGCCGCGCCGCCGGTCGCCGGATCCTCGGCAATGCCGAGACCTGCGGGGAAATGGCGGGCGCGGATGCAGAGGCAGCCGGTCTCCGCCTGGCCGGAGAGGGCATAGAGGTAGAGGCCGGTGGCGCCGGTCCGCCCGGCCAGCCGGGCGACCGCGGCGGGATCGGGGACCGCCCGGCCCACCAGTGCCGGATCTTCCAGCCTGAGGACCAGCTTGGGCCGGGCGGCGCCGGCAAGCGTCGGCGGGAAGGCGTCGAGCCCCACGCAGAGCCCGGTTGCGGCGGCGATGTCGGGGCGGAGCGCTGCGCCGTCGGCGATCGGCCGGTGGTGATTGCCGGCAAGCCGGATCGCGGCCCCCGGCGGGCGATGATCCGCCGGCACCGGGCTGACCGTCTGCGGCCCGGCGGCGGTGGCGATGACCAGCGCCCGGTCCTGCGCCTCCCCGTCCTGCCAGAGCCGGACCGCACCTGCCAGCAGCCCGTGCAGGCAGAGCGTGATCTCAGACGCCGGCAGGAAGAACCGCGCCCGCCAGCCGGTGTCCGGATCGGGCTGAAGCCAGGTGACTTCGGCGCCGTGTCGCTGGGCCAGCGCGCGTGCCCGGGCTTCGGTGCCGCCCAGCTGCACCAGGGCCGGGTTGCCGCCGCTGCCGTCGGCGCGGCAGAAGGCCATGGCCGGCCGTTCGGATGCCGTGCCGGACATCATCTGCCTGCCGCCCGGCCGGCGACCGCGGCGCCGTCCACCCTGCGGGCGACATCGACCAGAAGCCAGCCGGCCAGCAGGCCGCCGGCCAGGAACAGCGCCGCCATCACCTGGGGCGGGACATGGCCGACCGCGGCGACACCGGCGGCCCCGGTCATCAGCGCCAGGCGGAAGCCCAGATTCATCACCGCCGCCGCCCGGCTGCGGCCGGCTTCGGGTGCAAGTGCGGCCATCAGTGCCAGTTTGGGTGGGGCGTAGAGCAGTTCGCCCACCGTGAACAGGGCGGTGAAGCCGATCAGCAGCCAGGCATCGGTCGACCAGCCCAACACCCAGAACCCGGCGGCGAAGAGCGCGAAGCCGATGGTCAGGCGGCTGGTATCCGACATGTTGCGCGCCAGAATCTGAACCAGCGGCGCCAGGGCCACCACCATCAGCCCGTTTTCGATCCGGAGCAGGCCGAACAGGCCGGGGCCATCGAGCGCCAGATGCAGGCCCGACCAGTCGATCAGCGTGACCGTTCCGGGCAGGCTGCCCAGCCGCACCGCCACGTAATGGGCGAGCTGGGCCGCCACCGCCAGCGAGAGCGCCACGCCTGCGGCATAGCGCAGGAACAGCCGGTCGCGCAGCACCTCGGCATAGCCGGCCAGCATCTCGGCCGGGCGGAAGGGGGCCGGCCGCTCCACCGGCCGGGTCTCGACCAGGGCGAGCGCCAGCGCGAGCGTCACGGCCGCCGCGAGCCCGGCGATGCCGGCGAGCAGCCAGCCGAACCACAGGCCATAGGCCGCCGCCCCGGCCAGCGTGCCGGTGGCGCGCGCGACATTGGTCACCCAGTAGACCGCGCCATAGATCTGCCGCCGCCGTTCGGGCGTTGCAAGGTCGATCACCGTCGCCTCGGCGGTGGGGGTGGAGATGCCGGCGGCGATGGCGAGGGCGAGGAAAGGCAGGGCGGCGATCCAGGCGGCGAGCACCGGGTCGACGGCGCGGGTTTCGGGCAGCACCGCGAGTGCGAGTGCGGCGGCAGCCAGCGCCCGGCCGGCTTCGGCCGGTACCAGCACCCGGAGCCGGCCGCGGGTATCGGCCAGATGTCCGGCCCAGATGCCCGCCACCGTCGCGCCCGCGAAGGCCGCGAAGATCAGCAGCCCGGCCGTGCCGGTGCCGAGGCGTTCGGCGAACAGCAGCGCCATGAAGGGGAAGATGGCGGCCTCGGCGAATTTCTCGAGGAAGAGCACCGCCAGGCGGAGCCGGATCACCCGTTCCATGACGCATCCTCCAGCCGGTGGGTGGTGAAGGGGGTATCGCAGGCGGTGCCGAGGGCGACCTCCATCCGCCGGGCGGCCGGGTCCAGGATCACGCTTGCGACCGTGCGGCCCAGCCGCGGGCTGTTGCGGCCATGGGCGCAGATCGACAGCGGTGCATTGGCATGGTCGGCGAGCACGGCCCGCGCGTCATCGGCGCCGGCTGTACCCTCCGCCCAGGGGCTTTGGGCGAAGATCTCGTCCAGCCGCGCCGTCCGCAGACGGGTGGACGACCAGGCCGGCACCCGGTCGAGCGGCGCCAGATCGGGATGCAGGTAGTGATTGCAATGGGCAAGCCGCGCCTGGGGCAGGTCCGGATCGGGATCGAGCCGCCGGCAGCTGTCGATGGTGGTCTCGATCATCCGGTGGCCGGTGCCGTCGGCCAGGGTGTAGCAGCGCGAGGTGGCGCGCGGCAGGCGGGCGATGGCGGCTTCGGCCGCATCGGCATCGGCCAGGCCCAGCAGATGGCGAACGATCAGATAGGGCGGCGGTGCCACCTGCCAGCCGGGGGCGACGACCATGTTGATGCCGATGGCGAGCCCGGCCTGGTTGAGGCCCAGAAAGCCCAGCTGGCCAAGCGGCGCCCAGGCGAGCGACCGCCCGCCCGGCCCGTCGCCATCCAGGTCGAGCACGGTACCGAGCCCGTCCATATCGCCCGGCAGATCGGCGGTCTGGGCGATCAGCGAGCGGCCGTCCGCGCCGGTGAAGGCAAGTGTGGTGCAGCCTTCGAGCCCGCCCGACCGGTCTTCGGGCTGTGCGGCCCCTGCAACCACCGGCCCGGTGCCGGGGGCGGCAAGCTCGCGCCTCAACTGCAGGATCAGCGCATCGGCAAGCGGGATGCCGGCGCCCTCGGCCAGGCCCTCGATCTCTGCCATCACCTCGGGCAGCAGATCGGCGATCGGGGCTGCGAAGGTGAGCGCCAGCCGCCGCGCGGCCTCGCGGCCCAGCGGTTCCGGCCGCAGCCGGTCCAGATGGGCGACATCCTCGTCCAGAAAGGCGCGGATCGCCGGGCCGAGGGCCTGGCCGATGCTGCGGCCCCGCGCCCGCGCCGTCCCCCGGGCGCGGATCGGCCAGGCCAGGCCCGAAAGCAGCTCTGCCGCGGTCGGGCGGCGGGTGGGCTGAACCAGGCTCATGCCGCCTGCCTCCGCCACAGGCCGTCGCCGGCCAGGCGGATCAGGCTCTGGGCCAGCAGGTCGACCGCCTGACGGGCCAGCGGCTCCAGCACCGGGCGGTTCGGCCCGGCAAGGGTCGCGGCGGTATAGATGCCGGGCGTCATATTGACCTCCAGGATCACCGGGCCGCGGCCCGGCACCTCGATCAGGTCGACACCGGCGAGCGGCGCATCGACCGCGCGCGCCGCCGCCGTGGCAAGGCGGGCGAGGGCGGGCGGGATGCTGGTCAGCGCTTCGGCCCTGCCGCCGGCATGCAGATTGGCGACGAAGGCCCCCGGGGCGGCGTGGCGGCGGAAGGCATAGACCGGCCGGTGATCGACGCATTGAATGCGCAGATCGCTGCCGTCATTGGGCAGGAATTCCTGAAGATAGAGCGGCAGCCGCGCGGCCCCGGCCTCGGCCAGACGGGCGATCAGCTCGGCGCGGTGGCCGAGCGGGCCGACCCCACCGCCCTTGGTGCCCAGGCAGGGTTTCACCACCATCGGCAGGCCAAGCCCGGCGATCAGCGCATCCGGGTCGGCATCGGCGCCCGCGATCAGGGTGCGGGCATGGGGCAGGCCGGCGGCGGCGAGGCGGAGCGACAGGGTGGGCTTCAGCTGGCCGGCATCGAGCACGGCCGCCCGGTTCATCACCGGTACCCCGGCCATTTCCAGCGCCTTGAGCAGCCAGAGCCCGGCATCGCGCGCCGCGAGCGATGTCCAGCCCAGGCAGGCATCGGGGGTGAGCGGGCTGCCGTCCGCTTCCAGGATCACCGGCCGGCGACCGTCGATGCGGATGGTGAGGGCTTCCGGGCGGCGGATGATCGGGCGGGCGCCGCGTGCCCGCAGCGCCTCGTCGAAGGCGGCGACATCGGCGGTCAGGTCGCGCACCAGGATCAGCACGGCCGGGGCCCGCCGGTCGAGCGGGCGCGCGGCGGCGGCGGGGGAGGGGTGCGATGAGGGGGAGGGCATCGCCGATCTCTCCGTGGTTGAGTAATCGGCGATTTATACGCTCTTAACTATGACGGGATCAAGCGACCTCGGGAAGTGCGCGGGGCGCGGGCGGGGTCCGCATCCCGGCGGCACCGGCGGGGACGAGCCCCAGCCGGTGGCGCCGGGTCCAGCGCGTCAGCATCAGCACCGCCACGGTGGCGAGGCCTGAGGCCAGGCCGATCCAGAGCCCGGTGCCGCCCATGTCCAGCCCGAAGGCGAGGCCAGAGCCCACCCCCAGCCCCACGCCCCAATAGCCGAAGCCGGCATAGATCATGGGAACGGCTGTGTCCTTGAGCCCGCGAAGCAGGCCCGCCCCCACCGCCTGGGCGCCGTCGGCCAGCTGGAAGATCGCCGCGATGCCCAGGAAGCCGACCGCGATCGCCGTGGTCTCGGCCACCGCCGGATCGTTGCCGTCCAGGAAGAAGCCGATCAGCGTGCGGGGCATGGTCAGCATCACCACCGCCGAGAGCGCCATGAAGCCGATGCCGAGCAGGATGGCGGCCCGGCCCGCTTCGCGGATCCGCCCGGCATCGCCCCGGCCGGCGGCGATGCCGACCCGCACGGTGCCCGCCTGGGCCACGCCCATCGGGACCATGAAGGTGACGGCGGCCAGCTGCAGCGCGATGGCGTGGGCGGCGAGCTGGTTGGTGCCGATCAGCCCCATCAGGAAGGCGGCGGCGTTGAAGACCGTCACCTCGAAACCCATGGTCAGGCTGATCGGCAGACCGATCTTCAGCATCTCGCGAAGCCGCGGCCAGTCCGCCCGCCACCAGCGGCCATAGAGCGCGAAGCGGTTGAAGCGGCGGTCGGCCAGGGTGACCAGCGCCAGCGCGCCGAACAGGAAGATGTTGGCGAGCGTGCTGGCGATGCCGGCCCCTTCCAGCCCCAGCGCCGGCAGGCCGAAATGCCCCAGCACCAGGCCCAGATCGAGCACGGCGTTGACCGCGACCGCCGCGATGGTGATCACCATCGCAGGCCGCGGCCGCCCGAGGGCCGAGATGAAGTTGCGCAGCACCACGAACCACAGCGCCGGCAGGATGCCCCAGCGCAGCGTGTCGACATAGACCGCCGCGGCGGCGGCCAGATCGGGCGCCTGGCCCATGGCCCGCAGGATGGTCTCCGTCTGGCCCAGCACCAGGATCCAGGCGGTGGAGACGGCAAGGCAGAGCCACAGCCCCTGACGCACGGTGCGCCTGAGATCGCGGACCATGCCCAGCCTGGCGCCCACCGCCTGGGCGAGCATCGGGGCGGTGGCCATGGCGAGGCCCATGCCGTAGATGAACAGCGCGAAATAGAGATTGGCGCCGAGGGTGGCAGCCGCCAGCGCCTCGGGGCCCAGCCGGCCGATCACCAGCACATCGGTGGTGGTGATCGCCATCTGGGCGAGGTTGGTCAGCACGATTGGCCAGGCGAGGGCGAAGGTCGCCCTTACCTCGCGCATGAACGGGGCCTCGCGCACGAACGGGTTCTGTGCGCCGGCCGCGGGGGAAGCGATGCCGGTCATGGTCTCTGGTGCCGAAATGGTGAATGCGCGCACGGTATCCGGCGACGGCGGCCGGCTGACCGGCGGGGGGGGGCTTGCATCTGCCCCGGAGGGGGATGCGGCCTGCCATGGTCATGGCCGTGTGACGGTCCGAGGATGGCGGGGCTGCGATGGCAGCCTGGGCTGTTGTCGCCATCCGGCGCCCGAGCCGCACAGAATATGCGCAGATCGTGACGCGACACCCGCGCGGGAATTGCGGGTCTGGCCCGCAGGATTCGCATGGTATACCAATATCCGGCGCAATGGTATACCAATGCCCATAACAACCGGATGAGGGCGGGGCAAGGGCATGGTCGAAACCTGGGTGGTGGTCACGGCGGCCGCGGCCGCGCTGCAGGCGTCGCGCACGGCGCTTCAGCAGCGGCTGCGCGGGCTGCTGAGCGTTCAGGGCGCAGGCTTCGTGCGCTATGCCTATGGTGCGCCGGTCTCGCTGGCAGCACTCGGGGTCGTTGCGGCCTCTCCCGCCGGTGTGCCGGATCTGACGCTCGCCCATGCCGGCTGGTGCGCGCTGGCCGGCATCGCCCAGATCCTGGGGACCAATCTGCTGATCATGTCCTTCGGTGCCCGCGGCTTCGCGGTCGGCACGGTCTATTCCAAGGCCGAAACCGTGATCGTGGCCCTGGTCGGCTGGGCGGTGCTGGGAGAGGCCCTGGCCGCCACGGCCTGGGCCGGCATTCTGGTCTGCATGGCCGGGGTGGTGGCGCTGGCCACCCGCGGCAACCGCGAGGGGCTGAAGGCGCTGGCCCGCGGCGCCGGCGACCGGGCGGCACTTTACGGGCTGGGGGCGGGGGCGATGTTCGCCGTCGCCTCGGTCTGCATCCGGGCGGGTGCGCTGGAGCTGGGGCAGGGCGACGCCTTTCCGCGGGCGATCGCGACACTGGCGGTGATGAACTCCATCCAGGCCGTGCTGATGGGCGTCTGGCTACTGGCCCGCGAGCCTGCAACCTTCACCGCCGTGTTCCGCACCTGGCGCAGTTCTTCGCTGGTGGGCCTGCTCAGCGTCACCGGCTCGGCCGGCTGGGCCTGGGCCATGACGCTGGAGACCGCGGCGCTGGTGCGCGCCTTCGGCCAGGTGGAACTGGTCTTCACCGTGATCATGGGCCGGCTGCTGCTGGGCGAAACGCCCAAGGCCGCCGACATCCCCGGAAGCCTGGCGGTGATCCTGGGTGTGCTGCTGGTGCTGCTCGCCTGAAGGCGCTAGTCTTTGGGCCCATGAGCGATGCGGACGACATCACCCGGCTGACCGCCTTTTCCCTGGGCGCCGACGGGCCGGCCATCCGGCCGGCACCGGTGGAGCGGGCATGGATGGACGCCACCCCCCAGGGCTTCGCCTATCGCTGCCTGCCGCTCGCCATCGCCAATGCCTGGGGCTGGGAGCTGCTGAACCCGGCCGGCTTCACCGCGGTCTGGACGGGGGACGAGGCGCCGGCGGGGGTGGTGGTGACACCCGACGACCCCGCGGCGGCCGTGCCCGCGGTCGGGCATTTCGGATCGGGCATCCTGACCTTCCATGTCCCCTGGCTGTTCCGCACTGCGCCCGAGGTGGCGCTGATGGTGCAGGGGCCGGTCAACCGGCCCAAGGATGCCATCGCCGGCCTGCAGGGGCTGGTGGAAACCGGCTGGTCGCCCTTCGGCTTCACCATGAACTGGCGCTTCCCCCGCACGGACACGCCGGTGCGGTTCGAGGCGGGGGAGCCTTTCGCCGCGATCGTGCCGGTGCTGCCGGCCCTGGTGGAGGCGATGCGCCCCGAGATCCGCCCGATCGCGAGCGAGCCCGAGACCGAGCGCGCCCACGCCGCCTTCGTCGCCGGCCGCTCGGCCTTTATCGAGGCGCTGGACGACGAGGGAAGCCTGGAGCGCCGGGCCGGCTGGCAGAAGGACTATTTCCGCGGCCGCACGCCGGACGGCAATGCCGCCGGGGGCCCCCATCGCACGAAGCTGAAACTCGCGCCCTTCATCCGCCGCGACGGATGATGACGCGGTTCCGCTCCGCCCGTTCCGGGAGATCGATGCACTGCCGCTTCGTCTGAATGATCTTCGCAGCCGCGTGGCACTGCTTGCCGTGGTGCTGATCGCCGTGCTGGTGATCGGCCTGCAGACCCTGATCGGCCGGCGCGCCGCCGACCAGATGGCGGCCGAGATCGGTGCCGGGCTGGCGGAAGTGGCGCAGCAGGTCGCCGACCGTTTCGACCGCGAGATCTGGAGCCGGTCGAACGAGATCCGGCTGGCCGCCCGTAATCTGGCCCGCATCGATCTGGCGCGGATCGGTCGGGGCGACGAGGCGCGGATGGCCGGGATCGTCGGCGGCCTGCAATCGACTTTCCCCTCGGTGGTCTGGGTTGGCTATGTGGGGGCCGACGGGCGCTGCCTTGCCGCCAGCGGCCGTGGCCCGCAGATCGGCGACGCTTTTCCCGACCGGGACCTGCTGGCCGCGGCCGACCGGCCGCTGGTGATGGACACGCATCGCCGGACGGCGGGAGAAGACGGCAGCCCCGGCCCGCATCTGCTGGCGGTCGCAGCCCCTGCGGTTGCCCCCGACGGCAGGCAACGGGGGACGCTGGTCGCCTGGCTGGGCTGGGACTGGGGCCGCGACATTCAGCGCGATCTGGGCCGGGCGTTACGTCGCGACCGGCCGCTGGAGATCCTGGTCGCCGATGCGGCCGGGCAGGTGATCATCGGCCCGGAAGCGGCGATCGGGCAGCCGGTGCCCCGGGGCTCGGCGATGCCGGCGGCGACCGGCCGCAACGGCTGGATGGTGGCCGACTGGCCCGACCTGCCCGATGCGCGGCAGCTGACCGGTCATGCCGCGGTGATCGGCCGCGGGGACCTGGGCGTGGTGGGCTGGACGGTGCATGTCCGCCTGCCCGAGCGTGTGGCGCTGGCGCCGGTGGACGGGCTGCGCCGGACCGTGCTGATCTGGGGCCTGGGTGGCGGGCTGATCATGGCGCTGGCCGGCTGGGTGGCCGCCGGCTGGATCGCCCGGCCGTTGCGGCGCATCGCCCAGGCGGCCGACCGGATCAGGTCGGGTGACGACGGGGTGGAAATCCCCGAGGTCGGCGGCGCGACCGAGGTGGAGCTGCTGTCGCGGTCGCTGCGCGCGCTGATCGACCGGCTGACCCACAGCCGCAGCGAACTGGACCATGCCCTGTCGGCGGCCGGGCGCGATGCACTGACCGGCCTGCCCAACCGCCGCTTCTTCGACGAGGTGCTGCATCTGCTGACCGACCGGATCGCGGCACATGACGGCACGCTGGGCGTGATCTTCATGGATCTGGACGGGTTCAAGGCGGTCAACGACGTTCACGGCCATGCGGCGGGCGATCAGCTGCTGATCGCGGTGGCCGGCCGGCTGGCGCATGCGGTGCGCGAGCGTGACGTCGCCATCCGTCTGGGCGGTGACGAATTCGTCGTGCTGCTGGATCTGGAAGGCGAGGATCCGGCGGGCCAGGCCAGGCGGACCGCCGAACGGCTGATCGCCCTGGTCGGTCTGCCGGTGCCGCTGGGCGAGGGGGCCGCCGTCACCGTCGGCGGCAGTGCGGGCGTCGCCCTCTGGCCGGCGGATCATGCCGATCCGCGCGAGGTGCTGGAGCTGGCGGACGCCGCCCTCTACGCGGTCAAGCGCGGCGGGCGCGGCCATGTCCGGCTGCATGACGGGGCGGTCCAGGGTTTCGTCTCCCGGAATAACTAGGACAAGAAAGTTGCCCTAGTTATTGCAAATCCGACATAAACGTTCGATTTTGCATATTTGCCGCTGGACAGCCGGCATGACATCCGCATAAGGTCCATGACACTGTTATCGATACGGTCGAAGGCCGGGCGATGACGGTTCAGCCGGAATACCCGGTCGACAAGCGTCGCGATGTCGGCCATCATGCGGTCAGATGTGGTCCATAAGATGCCACCAGCCGTATGAGCCTTACGCGACGGCGGTGACACACCGTCGGGACCAGACACCCACCAGGACCAGAGACCCGGGAACCCGGAAGCAGATGTACGACGATCCGCGCCACACCGCCATTGCCGCACGCCGCCGCGCTTCCGCGCGGGCCGCGGTGATTGCACGTGCCGAGGCGCGGCGCGCGGAACTGTTCCTGATGGCCTCCGGTGGCGTGATCGTCATCCTCCTTGGCCTTGCCCTCTCGCTTCGACTTATCGGCCCCTGAGCGCCGCACGGTCACCTGCGTAAACCACGGGTGACACACGCTCAGGGGACAAGAGACAGACCCGCATGCCCGGCGCAGGATGCCGGTGCGTGCCGACCCCGTCCGGGCCCTTCCCAACCGCATCGCCCGCGGCCCCGGCCCGTCTCTCTTCGAAGCAAGGCAGTTTCAGATGACCACCGAGACCAATCCCGCCCGTCAGCCGGTCGACACCACCCGTGCCGCCGAGGTCAATGCCGGCGACCGCGTCGTGATCTTCGACACCACGCTGCGTGACGGCGAGCAGTGCCCCGGCGCCTCGATGACGCTGGACGAGAAGCTGCGCGTCGCCGAGATGCTGGAGCGCCTGGGCGTCGACGTGATCGAGGCCGGCTTCGCCATCGCCTCCAACGGCGATTTCGAATCGGTCTACAAGATCGCCGAGCGATCGCGTGAGGCGGTGATCTGCAGTCTGGCGCGTGCGAAGCATGCCGATATCGAGCGCGCGGCCGAGGCGCTGAAGCCGGCCCGCCGCCGCCGCATCCACACCTTCATCTCCACCAGCCCGCTGCATCGCAAGTTCAAGCTGAACATGGACGAGGCGCAGGTGCTGGAGGCGATCGCCGACAGCGTCTCCTTCGCCCGCCGCTTCACCGACGACGTGGAATGGTCCTGCGAGGACGGCACCCGCACCGAGCCGGAGTTCCTGTACCGGGCCATCGAGGTGGCGATCGCCAATGGCGCCACCACCATCAACGTGCCCGACACCGTCGGCTATACCATGCCCGAGGAATATATCGGCCTGATCCGGGCGATCCGGAACAATGTGCCGAACATCGACAAGGCGATCCTGTCGGCGCATTGCCACAATGATCTGGGCCTGGCGGTAGCGAACTCTCTGGCCGCGGTCTCGGCCGGTGCGCGCCAGGTGGAATGCACCATCAACGGCATCGGCGAGCGCGCGGGCAATGCGGCGCTGGAAGAGATCGTGATGGCGATGCGCACCCGCGCCGATCTGATGGGTGTGGGCACCGGCATCGACACCACCCTGATCACCCAGGCTTCGCAGCTGGTCTCGTCGGTCACCGGCTTCCCGATCCAGTACAACAAGTCGATCGTGGGCCGGAACGCCTTCGCGCATGAAAGCGGCATCCATCAGGACGGCATGCTGAAGAATGCCCAGACCTACGAGATCATGACGCCGGAATCGGTGGGCGTGAACAAGTCGTCGCTGGTGATGGGCAAGCATTCCGGCCGCCATGCCTTCAAGACCAAGCTGAAGGAACTGGGCTTCGAGCTGGGCGACAACGCCCTGGAAGATGCCTTCCGCCGCTTCAAGGATCTGGCCGACCGCAAGAAGACCGTGTTCGACGACGACCTGGTCGCCCTGGTGTCGGACGGTGCCGGCCACGAGGGTGAAAGCCTGAAGCTGACGGCGCTGTCGGTTGCCTGCGGCATCGGCGTCGACCATGTCGCCACCGTCACCATCGAGCGCGAGGGCACGGCCCACAGCGCCAGCGCCAGCGGCAACGGCCCGGTGGATGCCGCCTTCAACGCCATCGGCCAGGCGATCCCGCACGAAGCGGTGCTGCAGCTCTATCAGGTCCATGCCGTGACCGAGGGCACCGATGCCCAGGCGCGGGTGACCGTACGTCTGGGCGCCCGCGGCCGCAGCCATGGCGGCATCGGCGCCGATCCCGATACCGTGGTCGCCTCGGCCAGCGCCTATGTGAACGCGCTCGCCAAGCTGCTCGAAAAGGCGGCGGATGCGCCGGAAGAGGCGGCGGATCCGTCGATCCGCAGCGCCGCCATCTGATCACGCCCGGCTTGCCTGTTTCGGCGCCCCCGCCGGACACGACGCCCGCCCGGGAACGGCCCCCGCCCGTTCCCCGCGCGGGCGTCGTCGCGTTCGATGCGCTGACACCGAATTGACGGTTTCAATGCGGTGCGGTTTGTGGCGTAATCTCGCCGCGTTCGCCCCCGACCGTCCCAGAGCGCGCAGACCCTTGCGCGCAGCCCGGACGGTAACCGGGGCGCAGGCTTCGACGCCGCCGGCGCACCCCCGGTCCGGGCACTGACAGTCAGATCCAGCGAGCAAAGCCAGCTACATGTTCTCGAGCCTCCTCGGCATTCTCTCGGCCGACATGGCCATCGACCTCGGCACCGCCAACACGCTCGTCTACGTGAAGGGCCGGGGTATCGTGCTCAACGAGCCGTCGGTGGTTGCGATCATGAACGTCAAGGGCAAGAAGCAGGTCCTCGCCGTGGGCGAAGAGGCCAAGCTGATGCTCGGCCGCACACCCGGCAATATCGAGGCGATCCGCCCGCTGCGTGACGGCGTCATCGCGGATTTCGAAGTCGCCGAAGAGATGATCAAGCACTTCATCCGCAAGGTGCACAACCGGCGTACCTTTGCGAGCCCGCAGATCATCGTCTGCGTGCCCTCGGGCTCGACCGCGGTGGAACGCCGGGCCATCCAGGAATCGGCCGAAAGCGCCGGCGCGCGCCGGGTGTTCCTGATCGAGGAGCCGATGGCGGCCGCGATCGGTGCCGGCCTGCCGGTCACCGAGCCGACGGGCTCGATGGTGGTCGATATCGGCGGCGGCACCACCGAGGTGGCGGTGCTGTCGCTGGGCGGCATCGTCTATTCGCGCTCGGTGCGCGTGGGCGGCGACAAGATGGACGAGGCGATCATCGCCTATATCCGCCGCAATCATAACCTGCTGATCGGCGAGTCGAGCGCCGAGCGGATCAAGACCGAGGTCGGCTCCGCCTGTCCGCCCGCCGATGGCGACGGCAAGGTGCTGCAGATCAAGGGCCGCGACCTGATGCACGGCGTGCCGCGCGAGATCGTGATCACCGAACGCCAGATCGCCGAAAGCCTGGCCGAACCGGTGGGGCAGATCGTCGAGTCGGTGAAGGTCGCGCTGGAGCACACCGCCCCGGAACTCGCCGCCGACATCGTCGACAAGGGCATCGTGCTGACCGGCGGCGGGGCGCTGCTGGGCAATCTGGATCTGGTGCTGCGCAATGCGACCGGCCTGCCGGTCTCGATCGCCGATGATCCGCTCTCCTGCGTGGCGCTGGGCACCGGCCGGGCGCTGGAAGAGATGAAGAAGCTGAAGCACGTCCTCTACGAACAGTACTGACTCTTCAAGCAGTGCTGGCCGGCGATCGGATCGTCGGTAAAGAAATCCTTAAGGTCTTTCCGGAAGCCGGCAGTTGACGCCCGCCATCCGGGAAGACCTGTCCTGCAGACACAATGATGTCCGGACCATGGTCTTGCGGCCGTCATTATGCCATGCTTGAAGATCAGTCGAGCCCCTCAGCCTCGGGGAGAACGCTCCGGTGAAGCCGCTCGGATACGGCCGCGCCGTGGCTCAGCCACTCAGACAGCTCGCCCATCGCTTCGCCTTCGGAGCGCTGGTGGTGGGCTCCGTCGGTCTGATGATCGCGACGCGCTTCGACGTCGTGCCCGTCACCGATCTGCGCACCGCCATCGCCGACGCGTCCACGCCGGCGCTGGAACTGTTCTCGCGCCCGGTCGCCAGCCTGACCGGGCTGACCGACCGGATCGGCACGCTGACCGATCTTGCCGCCGAGAACGCCCGTCTGACCGAACAGAACGAGCGCCTGCGCCATTGGGAGCAGGTGGCACTCAGGCTTGCGGCCGAGAACACGGCGCTGCGCCGGCAGCTGGGCGTGGTGCCCGATCCCGAACAGCGCTTCCTGTCGGCGCGGATTCTGGCCGATACCGGCGGGCCCTTCGTGCGCACCCTGTTGATTTCGGCCGGCGCCCGCGACGGCATGGCCCGCGACGGGATTGCCGTCACCTCGGCCGGTCTGGTCGGCCGCGTGATCCAGGTGGGCGAAACCTCGTCGCGCCTGCTGCTGCTCTCGGATCTGAACAGCCGCGTGCCGGTGACGGTGGAAACCCCGGACGGGGCCGCCCAGCGGGCCATACTGGCCGGCGACAATTCGCCGCGTCCGGCGCTCGCCTATCTGCCGCCCCATGTGATGCCCGAGGTGGGCGCGCGGGTGGTGACATCGGGCGAGGGCGGCATCTTCCCGCCCGGCCTGGCCGTCGGCCGGGTGATCTCGGTCGAAGAGGGCCAGATCCGGGTCGAACCCTTCGTGGACTGGCGGCGGCTGGATTTCGTGCGCATCCTGCTCGGCACCGAGCTGCATCCGGAAGGGGCGCCCGAGGTTTCGCCGGCCCTGCCGGTGGCACCGGCGCCGGCCCGCAGCCAGTGACGGCCGGCGGAGGGGCATGAACGACACCCTGTTGCAGAAGCTCGACCGTCAGGTGCGGGCTTCGGTGCCCTTCCTGGTGAGCCTGGCCTTCGTGCTGGTCGCCGCAGCCCCCTGGTCGCGCCTGGGCGGCACCGCCATGGTGCCCTGGCCGGTGCTGATCGCGGTGACCTATTGGAGCATCTACCGCCCGGACCGGCTGCCCTACTGGTCGGTCTTCATCCTGGGGCTGGTGGAGGATGCGATCGGCTGGGGACCGTTCGGCCAGACGGCACTGGTGCTGCTGGTGGTCCGGGCGATCCTGGTCAGCCAGCGGAAAGTCTTCCGCGGCAAGTCGTTCCTGCTGATCTGGGCGGCTTTTGCGGCGGTGGCACTGGTTGCCTGCAGCCTGGTGTGGGTCACCACCATGATCTATGCCTGGTCGGCGCTGTCGCCGGCCCCGGCGGTGGCGCAGTGGATGGCGAGCGTTGCGGCCTATCCGCCGGCTGCATGGCTGCTGGGCCAGATCCACGCGCTGGCGCTGCGCCGGCAGTGATCCTATCTTCACGGGGGCCGGCCCGGACCGGCCCCCGGCGGCGCAGCGCCCTTCCTCTGCGCGTCGACTTTCGGTGCCCTGCTCCATGCGTGACGAACAGAACCGCCACCGGCTCATCACCCGCCGCACCCTGCTGCTGGGCGGCGCCCAGCTGGCGCTGACCGGCGTGCTGGGCGCGCGCATGTGGTATCTGCAGGTGGCCGAAGCCGACCGCTACAAGACGCTGGCCGACGACAACCGGATCAGCCTGCGCCTGCTGGCGCCGCCGCGCGGCCGGATCTTCGATCGTGACGGCCGGCCGCTGGCGCTCAACCGCGAGAATTACCGCCTGCTGGTCGTGCCCGAACAGGCGGTGGATCTGGAGCAGGTCCTCTCCCAGCTCTCCCGGCTCGTGACACTGCCCGAGGACGTTCAGGCCCGGGTGGTGCGCGAGGCGGAACGGCGGCGGCGGTTCTCGGCCCTGCCGGTGCGCGACAACCTGACCTGGGACGAGGTCGCCAAGGTCGAGGTCAACGGGCCGGATCTGGCCGGCGTGATGATCGATGTCGGCCTTGCCCGCGAATATCCGATGGGCGCCACCATGGCCCATATCATCGGCTATGTCGGCGCCCCGGCCGAGAAGGATCTGGACGGCGACCCGCTGCTGGAACTGCCCGATTTCCGGATCGGCAAATCGGGGATCGAGCGCGCGGCGGAGCCGCGGCTGCGCGGCCGTGCCGGCACCATCCGGGTGGAGGTCAATGCCTATGGCCGCGAGATCCGCGAACTGGACCGGGCCGAAGGTGTGCCGGGCGACGATGTCCAGCTGACCATCGATGCCGATCTGCAGACCTTCACCACTGCCCGGCTCGCCTTCGACAGCGCGGCCGCGGTGGTGATGGACATCCATTCGGGCGACATTCTGGCCGCGGCCTCGGTGCCGACCTTCGACCCGATGCTCTTCGACCGCGGCATCTCCATGGCCGAGTGGACGGAGCTGACCTCCAACCCGCGAGCGCCGCTGATCAACAAGGCGCTGGGCGGCCAGTACCCGCCCGGCTCCACCTTCAAGATGGTGGTGGCGCTGGCGGCGCTGGAAGCGGGCGTGATCCCGCGCGACCACACCGTCTTCTGCCCCGGCCATCTGGACATGGGCGACAACCGCTTCCATTGCTGGCGGCGCGGCGGCCATGGCGAGGTCGGCGTGGTGGAAGCCATCGCCCAGTCCTGCGACGTGTTCTTCTACGACATCGCCCGCCGGGTGGGCATCGATGCCATCGCCGCCATGGGCCAGCGCTTCGGCCTGGGCCACCGGCTGCAGATCGGCCTGCCGGGGGAACGCCCGGGACTGATGCCGACCAAGGACTGGAAGATGGCCGCCCGTGGCCGTGGCTGGACCCAGGGCGAGACCCTGATCGCCGGCATCGGCCAGGGCTATGTCCTGTCGACCCCGCTTCAGCTGGCGGTGATGACGGCGCGGCTGGCCAATGGCGGCCGGGCGGGGGTGCCGCGGCTTTATCGCGAGATCGACGATGCCCGTGCGGCCGGCGCGCAGCTCTGGAACGTGGCGGCCCCCGCTGCCGGCACCGGGCTGGATCCGGCGGTGCCGCTGCCCGAAAGCGGCATTCAGCTGGCCGATAGCATGGGCATCGACCGCAGCCATATGGAACTGGTGCTGGAAGGCATGCGCCGGGTGGTGAACAACCGCCGCGGCACTGCGCACAAGGCGGCGATCGAGGATCCGGCCTATGCCTATGCCGGCAAGACCGGCACCGCCCAGGTGCGGCGCATCAGCCGGGCGGAGCGCGAAAGCGGCCGCTACAAGGCGGCCGACGTGCCCTGGCTTGAACGCGATCATGCGCTGTTTGTGGGCTATGCGCCGCTCGGCGCCCCGCGCTATGCCTGTTCCTGCATCATCGAACATGGCGGCAGCGGCAGCGGCGTCGCGGCGCCGGTGGTGGCCGACATCCTGCGGGCGACGATTGCGCTGGGGGCCGAGCGCGAGCGTCGCGGCAACCGGCCGCCGGCACCGCAGCCGCAGCCGGCAGGAGCCGGGCGCCCCGATCGCATCGTCCGGGGCCCCGGACGTCCGGGCCAAGGGGAGGCGACATGAGCCTGCACGATCATTCCGCCCCGGCCAGCCTGGGCCTGGCCCAGCGCATCCGGTCGTTCGGCTGGGGGCTTCTGGCCCTGCTGACCATGGTGGCCGGCACCGGCTTTCTGGTGCTCTATTCCGCCGCCAATGGCAGTTTTTCCCCCTGGGCCGATGCGCAGATGATCCGTTTCGCCATCGGCGTGGTGCTGATGGTGGTGATCGGGCTGACCCATCTGAAGCTCTGGTTACGGCTTGCCTATCCGCTCTATGGCGTGGCCCTGCTGCTGCTGGTGGCGGTGGAGATCATGGGCGATATCGGCATGGGCGCCCAGCGCTGGATCGATCTCGGCTTCTTTCAGCTTCAGCCGTCGGAGGTGATGAAGATCGCCATCGTGCTGGCGCTGGCCCGCTATTTCCACGGCTGCACGGCCGAGGATATCCGCCGGCCGGTCACCCTGCTGCTGCCGCTGGCGATGGTGGCAGCACCGGCGCTGCTGGTGCTGCGCCAGCCCGATCTCGGCACCACCGGCATGCTGATCCTGGGGGCGGGCGCGACCTTCTTCGTGGCGGGGGTACGGGCCTGGAAGTTCCTGGTGGTGCTGGCGCTGTTCGGCGCCTCGCTGCCGGTCGGCTGGTCGATGCTGCACGAATACCAGCGCCAGCGCGTGCTGACCTTCATGGACCCGTCGCGTGATCCGCTGGGCGCCGGCTATCACATCACCCAGTCCAAGATCGCGCTGGGTTCCGGGGGCGTCACCGGCAAGGGCTTCATGCAGGGCACCCAAAGCCATCTGAGCTTTCTGCCCGAAAAGCAGACCGACTTCATCTTCACCATGTATGCCGAGGAATTCGGCCTGATCGGGGGCATCCTGCTGCTGCTGCTGTTCGTGTCGGTGGTGCTCTATGCGCTCTCGGTCTCGCTCAGGGCCCGCACGGTGTTCGGGCGGCTGGTCGCGGCGGGTGTGGGGACGACCTTCTTCTTCTACTACTTCATCAACATCGCGATGGTGATGGGGTTGATCCCGGTGGTGGGCGTGCCGCTGCCGATGGTGTCATACGGTGGCACGCAGATGATGACCCTGATGATCGCCTTCGGCCTGCTCGCCTGCGTGAACACCCACCGCGACGTCCAGCTGCGCCGCCAGCCCGGGCTGGAGGGCTATTGAAAACAGGGGCGAAATTCGGGGCGTCGGAAAAAATTCATGGGACATAGAAAAACCCTCTTGGCAGACCCCGCTTTCCCTTGTTATAAGCCGCGCACCGCACGATGCGGGCGCATAGCTCAGTTGGTAGAGCAGCTGACTCTTAATCAGCGGGTCCAAGGTTCGAGTCCTTGTGCGCCCACCAAATTCGAAAAGAGCGTCATCAGAAATGATGGCGCTCTTTTTTTATGCGTCCAGGGCTGATTTGATGCCCTCAGGGCTGACGTGCACTGCGGCCCAGTGGCCCTGACGCCGATACTGGCACTGACCAGCCTTTACATACCTGCGATCTTGTGGCCGAGGGTGACGTTTCCCCCTCTTGTCGGGCAACGCATGTCCGTGAAACGTCACATCGGCCGGTTTCCTGGTGACATATCATCTGCCACGTGCCAACAATAAAACCTGTTGGTTGTGGAGTCGGATTATTGCCGGCACCGATGGTCGGGTGGTGGTTATGGCGCGCGGCACTGAGATTCTTGCACGGTTTCAGACGACGACACCGATGTTCCCCGGTGAGGCCGGCGGGTCGGACGGGATAATGGGGGCGGAGATCCGACCGACGGCGATCAAGGCGGCGCTGCGGTTCTGGTGGCGCAGTCTGGCCTATGCCCGGCTCGGGAACGATACGGCCGCCCTCAAACGGGAAGAGGACGCGCTGTTCGGTGCCCCTGCCGACGACGAGGGCGGCAGGCAGAGACGCGGCGGCACCGCGCGTGGACAGGCTGCGTTCATGCTGCGGCTCACCTCTGCGCCGGCGGCGGAGACCGATCTGTTTCCGCAGGGCTTGCCCGCGCCTGCGGAAATCGATGGTGCTGCCATCCCGGGTGGCGTGGCCTATCTGGGGTACGGCCCGATTCTCTACAGCAGGGATCTGGGGGGACCGGCCTTTCATCGCCGGGGAATCAAGCCGGGCACGATCTTCTCGGTAGCTCTTCGCTGCCGGGCGGATAGCGATGTCGATGGGCTGATCGCGGCGCTGAAGCTGTTCGGTCTGCTTGGCGGCATGGGGGCACGCAGCCGCCGCGGTTTCGGCAGTGTGGCCCTGCTCGACCTCGTGCGGGACGGCGAGGTGATCTTCAATCAGCCCGAGACTTTGCGCGACTATGTCCAGCAACTGAAAGCGGTGCTGCCGGGGACTTACGTCGCCTCCGCCGGGGCCCGCCCCGACTGGTCCGCCTTCGCGCCGGGCCGCGACGGGATGCGTGGCAGCGTCTGCGCCATCGTCGCGGCCGGCAAGGCGGTGCCTCTGGCCGGTCAGGCCCCGACTGCACGACGGCCGCAGCGGCAGGGGCAGCGCGGTTCCGGGGGACCTGTATCGTTACAGGCCGCTCTGGAATTCATGCCTCCCTCATGGTTGCAAACGCTGAACATGCTCGGTGTCGGCATGATGCTTTATCGCAGCTCTGGCCGGAATGGAAAGATCGCCTACCGGGACAAACCGGCATGGCGGCAGTTCCACGAGGATCACGACTGGTTCTATGAAATTGCTGGAGGGCGAAGGGCGGAGCGTGTGCCCGAGCGCGTGGCATTCGGTGTGCCTCTGCCCTTTTACAGCTCAACAACCAGGGGGAAGGTGACGGTTGGCGCCGCTGCTGCCACCCGCGACCGCCGGGCGAGCCCGGTGTTGATGCATGTTCACCGTGTCGGGCAGGATTATCTGGGCGTCGTCACCATCCTGCCGGGGCGCTATCTGCCCGACGGCGACAGCTTCGGCGTGAAGCGCGGGGAGCAACCGGCCGGGACGGTCACGGCGCTTCCGCCGGAGGGTTTCGATTTCGATCCGCTGTTCGACCTGATCGACGGTCATGGTCGTCCTCCCCACCGCCAATCCCCGTTTCGGGTGGTGGATGGCGGCTGGATCCTGACCGGACGGCCGGCGTCATGACCGGGGTGGCCATGCGGCGGTTGATGGTGTCGATCGGGCCGGTGCAGGGCTTCGTGGCCCAGGCGCGGCGGACGCGGGACCTTTGGGCAGGATCCTTTCTGCTCTCGTGGCTGACCGGCAAGGCCATGGCGGCGGTAACCGCTGCAGGGGGGCGGATTCTGGTCCCGGCAGTGGACGAGGATCCGCTGTTTCTGGCGATCACCGGAGCACCCTCGGGTCTGGCGGCGGCGCCCTTCATCGGGTCGCTGACCAATCAGTTCTCGGCCGATCTGCCCGAAGGGGTGGATCCGGCGATCTGTCGCAAGGCGGTGCAGGATGCCTGGTGCGGGCTGGGCCAGGCGGTCCGCGACACCTTCGTCACCAAGGCCGTAGCGGATACGGCGAAAGGCGGCCGGCCTGGTCTGGATGCGCTCTGGGACCGGCAGATGGCCGGCTTCTGGGAGGTGATCTGGGTGGCCGGGCCGCAGCTGCCACCAGCAGAAACGGGGCACTGGCTTGCCATGCGCAAGAACTGGCGTGCCCATCTCCGCAGTGGCCCCACCGGTGCCGATGGAGGCGACAACTGTCTGCTGATGGGGGACTGGCCGGAACTGTCGGGCTGGCTGCGTTCGGTGCGATCCGAACGGGCGAAGCAGGATGCGTTCTGGGCGGCGCTGCGCCGGGCGGTGCGGGAAAAGCCGACCGATGTCGACACGCTGGAACTTGCCGAGGGGGAACGCCTGTCGGCGATCGCCCTTGTGAAGCGGCTGTTTCCGGTGCTGCCCGAACCGGTGCTGAAGCGTGCGATCGGCTGGGTACCGGGGGGCAGCCGCGACCGGCTGAGATCCTGGCCGTCCACCCGCTATATGGCGGCTCTGCCCTGGATGCAGCGGTTGCAGGCCGATCAGGCCGGCAAGGCACTGGCCCGGACCTATGCGGACGAAATCGGCCGGGAGACGGAGCTTGCCGGTTATCGTGTGGCCGAACGGCACGCCTATCGTCATCTCGGTCTGCCCGAGCAGGCAGGCTTCATGGCGCTGGACGGCAATCTGTTTTTCGACGCTGCTCTGGCCAATCCGCGGGAATTCAAAGTTTCCGACGTCACCCGGAAGAGGTTACGGACCCGGTTGGCGAAGCTGATCGACGAGGGCGGCATCGGGGCCCCTTCGCCCTATTACGCCGTGCTGCTGATGGATGGCGACAATGTCGGTGCGTTGATCCGCAGCGCCGGGGTTGATCCCGTGACTGCGCTGTTTTCGGGCTTTACCGCCCAGGTCGACACCCGGGTCCGATCGGCGCGCGGGGCCACCATCTATGCCGGCGGCGACGATGTGATGGCGCTGCTGCCTCTGCCGGATGCGATCGCCTGTGCCCGGGACCTGCAGCGGGCCTATCGGGATGCTGCCCACAAGGCAGCCGCAGCCTCCGGACTGGCGCCAACGGCAGCGGCCGCGTTCGTCGCCGCGGCCACGATTTCCGCCGGCATCGTCTTCGCCGAAGCGGCCGTCCCGCTCCGGCTGGTGCTGGAGCGGGCGCGGACGCTGCTCAAGGATCTGGCCAAGACCGCCAATGGCCGCAACAGTCTGGCACTCGCCATACTGAAGCCGGGCGGCAAGGATCGCGAGTGGGTTTCCGCCTGGGATGGCCCCGCTGTCGACGCGCTGGTTCGCATGGTCGACGGCATGGTCAATCCGCGGGAGGTCAGGGTCTCGTCGGGCTTCATTCATGCGCTCGCCGGCCCGTTCGGCACAATGCTGGCCGGGCTTCATGCGGCAGACGACCTGCCGGATTTCGATGACGACCGCCTGCTGGATCTGCTGATCGAGACCTTTCGGGGCGATCCGTCGACACGCACATTGAGCGAGGCGCAGCTCCGCACCGTCATGGTCGACTACCGCAACCTCTGCTGCCGCATGCGGGGCGATGGAGGCAAGACCGCCGCCTTCGATCCCGGGGCCGGGCTGGTTCTGCGCTTTCTGGCCGAGAACATGCCCGCCGCGACGAAGCCCGAGCCCGAACCGGAGCAGGGGCCCGAACCGGATCAGAGGCCCGAACCGGATCAGAAGTCCGAGACAGGGGAGGCGAAGGATGGCTGAACCTTCGGCCCTGCTGTTCGTTTTCGAACCGCTGGATACGCTGTTCTTCCGCACCGGCCGGCCCTTCAACCAGGACGATCCGGGGGCCGCCCTTGCGGAAAGCCTGTTCCCGCCCAACCCGCCCACCCTGGTGGGGGCGCTGCGGGCCGCCCTTGCGCGTCTTCTGGGCTGGAGCGGGCAGAATGACTGGCCGGCCGACGTCAAGGCCGCGCTGGGCGATGGCGACCGGCTGGCCGCAGGCCTGCGTTTTCACGGGCCATGGTTGATGCGCAGAGAACCGGACGGGGGGTGGCACCGCCTTTATCCGGCCCCGGCCTCGGTGGTGGAAATGCCGGCGGGCACGCCGGCCGGGCGGCGGTTCCGGCGCCTCCAGCCCTCGGTGACCGTTCTGGAGACGGATCTGGGGCCCGATCCGATCCGTTTGCCGGCACCTGCCACCGACGAGCGCGACGCCGCATTCTGCCGGCGGCCGAATGGCCTGTGGTTGACCGCCGACGGTCTGTCGGCGGTTCTGAAGGGGAAGGTGCCGGGGCAGGCGCCGCCCGGTGCACCGCGCTGCTGGTACGATGAGGCGGAGCTTTGGGCCGTGGAACAACGGGTGGGTATCGGCCGCGATAACGCCACCCGCCGGGGGGAAGACGGCCATTTCTACATCGCCTCCCACATCCGCCCTGCCCGGGGCGTTGCCCTGGCGCTGCAGGTCTCGGGCCTGTCGGCAGAGCTGAGGGCGAAGGTCGAGGCGCACCGGGGGGAGCTGGGGGTGGTGTCGCTGGGCGGCGAGCATCGTGCCGCCTGGCTGAGCTGCGTCGCGCCGCCCCGGCCCATGTTCGAGCGCACGGCCGATGCGGCACGGCGCGTTGCCATTGCGCTGACCCCGGTCCGGGCGACCGCCGCCATGCTGGAACCGCAGGCATCGTTTGCGGGGCATGACGGGCTGAAGATCACCATGGTCAGCGCCCTGCGTGCCGACATCGCCGGCGGATGGGATTCGGTCGGAAGCCGCCCGATGGCGCAGCATCCGCTGCTCGCCCCCGGCACGACCTGGCACATCACCTGCGATCGGGACCTGCGGGATGAAGACCTCCCCCGCAGCCTGGGCGGCATGACCGACTGGGGATATGGCGAACTGATCTGGGGGCGTGACGCCTCGTCGGGGGGGACATGACACATCTGATGCTTGGCATGCTGGCCGAAACCTTTCTGCACCCGGGCACCGGCCAGACGGACGGAGCCATCGACCTTCGTGTGGCGCGTGAAAGCGTGACCCGCCACCCTTTCATTCCGGGATCGGGCATGAAGGGCGCGCTGAAGGCGCATTTTCGCGACCGGCCGCCGGCCGCCTGGCAGCCCGACGACCTCGCAAATGTCTTCGGCCTGGAGGATCGCGCGGGTGGTGTGCTGATATCGGATGCCCGCCTGCTGCTGCTGCCGGTGCGTTCGCTGTCGGCGCCCTATCTGTGGCTGACCTGCCCGCTGATCCTGGAACGCCTGGTGCGCGATCGGAGCCGCAGCGGTTTCGAAGCGCGGCCTCTGTCCGTGGCCCGGCAAGCGCTGGCGGCCCCCGGGCCCGGAGAGGTTCTGATGAACGACGTGGCCAGACACGACCGGATTTTTCTGGAGGACCGGCTGTTCAGCGTTGCCGGTGCCGTTCCCCCGGACGTCGTCAGCACCTTTGAGGCGCTGTTTCACGACGATGCCGCGCTGACCGCCGGCCGTCTGTTCCGCCAGCTTTGTATCGTGTCGGACGACGATTTCGCCTGGGCGGCCGACAATGCCCTGCCCGTGGCGGCGCACAATGTTCTGGCGGAAGGAACCAAGGCGAGCAGGAACCTGTGGTACGAGGAAAACCTGCCGCCGGACACCCTGCTCTATGCCACACTCAGCGCCCGCGGCGGCGGCGATGCCGGGTTCAAAACCCTGCATCGGGCAGTTGTGGACGACGCGGCCTGCGCCTGGCTGCGCATCGGCGCGAACGAGACCACCGGCCTTGGCTGGGTGGGTTGCCGCTGGCTTGCGCAGGGGGCGACGGCATGAGCGATCTGGAGCGGCTGAGGGCCGGGGCAGCCCATCAGGCGGTGATGGAGATCCGGGCCATGACGTCGGCCCGGGCCTATCGTCAGCGCATCCGCAGCCTGCCAGCCGAAATTGTGATCAACGGGCTGGGCCAGGCGCTGGCGATGCTTGTCCGGGACGGGGCATCGGACCGTCTGGAAGATGCGGCGGCGGCCAGAACCCTGATGGAGCATCTGCAGGCCTGGCTGTGCAGGGGGTTCCCGGCCAGCCCGCTCGCGGCTCGGAAGGGGCCGCTGGGGGAGAGGATCACGACCTGTAGCGACGCCACCTATGTCTGGGCAGGGGTGGAGGCGCAGGCCTATCTGCGCTGGCTGAAGAAGTTCGCCGAGGCCTATCTCGCCGATGCCGATGATGGGGGAAGACGTGGGTAAGCATAAATCAAAGGGCAGGGGAAGAGACCGGCGGCGACCGCCGGATCGGGTACGGGAAGAGGCGGCCTCGACACGCCAGCCGGGCCCTCTGCATATTCCGCGCACCTCCGCCTCGGCCCCGGCCGGGGGCGCCCTGATCATGCATGGGCGCCGGCTGCTTTCCGATGCCGGGCCTGCCCTGTCGGCAGCCGTCGACGGGCAAAGCGTGATGCCGC
>NZ_NYWI01000036.1:0-218180 GCF_002684955.1 Tistrella sp.
TGTCAGATCAACCCGGTCAGATCGACCCAACGGTGACAGCCCGATCGCCTCGAGCACAGGAGCGGCGCCCCTTCACGGGCGGTTGAGGAGATTAAGCGGAGCACTTTGTCTGTCACCTCCCAAGCCATTGATCATATTGCAACTGTTAGCGAATGTCGCTCTCGGCCAAATCCTGCCCCCGCAACCAAGTTTCAAGCAAACGCCGCCCTTGGCATCTCGCCGCGGGCGGCGTTGCTGCGTTCGGGCGGCGCCTTACCCCTCTCATCGATAAATACTCGTCCGCAATCGTACATGGTCGACGAAGGCGCGCGCGGCATTGCTCAACCCGGATGTCCGCCAGATCAGCGAGACCCGGTGCTCCGCCTGACGCTCCTCGATTTCGAGGTAGACGACGTCATCGAAGCCGCTGCGGCTGAGCGAATGGGGGACCAGAGAGACGCCCATGCCCTGCGCGACCAGGGCGACCACGGTGAACCAGTGCTGGATCCGGTAGTGCGGATAGACGTCGACGCCTGCGGCCCTCAGCAGCCCGACGATGCGATCATGGTAATGGGCTGCGAAGGTGCGGGCGAAGACCAGCACCCGTTCCCCCGCCAGTTCGTGCAGGCTGATGCGGCTGCGGGATGCCAGCCGGTGCTGATAGGGCACGCAGCAGACCAGGCGTTCGGTTTCGATGGTGATCTCCGACACTTCGTCCGGAAGCGCCACCGAATGCACGAAGCCCACATCGATGCGGTGATTGATCAGCTCTTCGATCTGACTGGCGGTGTTCATCTCCTGAAGGCGCAGTTCGATGGTGGGGTGTTCCTCCTGGAAGGCTTGAAGCGTGGCCGGCAGCCGGCGGAACAGCATTGAGGGGACAAAGGCGACGGTGATCTCACCCGCCACCCCCTTGGCCGTCTGTTCGGCGAGGACGCAGGCGGCATCCAGCTGGCCCAGGATACGGGCGGCATGTTCGGCAAAGAGGGCGCCGGCCGGCGTCAGCCGTACGGCCTTGGTGCTGCGTTCCATCAGGGCGAAGCCCAGCGTCTCTTCCAGCTGTCGCAGGCTTGTGCTCAGCGGCGGTTGAGAGATGTTGAGCTGCTGTGCGGCGCGGCCGAAATGCAGCTGCTCGGCCAGGACCAGGAAGTAGCGCAACTGCTTGAAGGTGATGGCCATCCGCATCTGTCATTCAAATAGTGCTATCGAACTATTTGCACATGGTATTGGAACGCAAATGAATGATCGAGGAGGCTTTCGGTAAGAAAATGTCAACCGGAGGACCCCGATGGGCAGCGCCATCCACCGCAACATCCCCGACAGCCGCGGCACCAACGTCTTCGAGGCGGACAGGAGCCTGCAGAACCTGCTCAGGGCCTATCTGAGCGCATCCGTGCAGGCACGGGTTCTGCCGCAGTTCGAACGGATGGGGAAGCTGGTCGGCGACCGGCTTGAAAAGCTGGCGCTCGCAGCGGACCGCAACCCGCCGGTGCTGCATCTTCGGGCCCGGAACGGGATGCCCGACGAGCGGATCGAGAAGCATCCCGCCTATCTGGAGATGGAGGCCCATGCTTTCGGCGCCTTCGGTCTGGCGGCCATGTCGCATCGCCCGGGTGTCTTCGGAGCGGGGGAGAGATTGCCGCCGCTGGTGAAGTACGGGCTGGTCTTTCTGTTCGCTCAGGCGGAGTTCGGGCTGTGCTGCCCCTTGAGCATGACGGATGCGCTGACCCGGACCCTGATGAAGTTCGGCGCGCCGGATCTGGTGGCGCGCTATGCCGAACGCCTGACCAGCCAGGATATGGATGCGCTGTATCAGGGGGCGATGTTCATGACCGAGCAGGCCGCCGGGTCGGATGTCGGCGCGATCGACACCGTTGCCCGTCTGGAGGACGGTGTGTGGCGCCTCTATGGCGACAAATGGTTCTGCTCCAATCCCGATGCCGCGCTGGCCATGGTGCTCGCGCGTCCGGAAGGCGGTGCTGCGGGCACGGGCGGGCTGTCGCTGTTTCTCCTGCCCCGTCATCTGCCGGACGGGGCGCGGAATGCGTATCGCATCGTCAGGCTGAAGGACAAGCTCGGGACCCGCTCGATGGCGAGCGGCGAGATTCAGCTCGACGGTGCCGTTGCCCATCTCGTCGGCGACCCCGGCCAGGGCTTCAGACAGATGACCGACATGATCAACATGTCGCGGCTGTCCAACGGGGTGCGCTCCGCCGGGCTGATGCGCCGCTCGGTCTTCGAGACCTTGTTCATTACCCGGAACCGGGTGGCGTTCGGCCGGCGGCTCCAGGATCTGCCGCTGATGCGCCGGCAGATCCTGAAGATGATGGTCACCGCCGAGCAGGCGCGCTCGATGGTGTTCCATACCGCCTGGGTGCTCGAGGCGGCGGATGGCGGTGATCGGCATATGGCCTCGGTCCTGCGGATCCTGACGCCACTGATCAAGTTTCGCGCCTGCCGCGATGCCCGCAAGGTCGCCGGAGACGCCATGGAGGCCCGGGGTGGCTGCGGCTATATCGAGGAATGGTCGGATGCCCGGGTGCTGCGCGATGCCCATCTGGGCTCCATCTGGGAGGGGACCAGCAACATCGTCGCCCTGGATGTCGCCCGCGCCGTCCGCCGCGAGGACGCGCTGACCGCCCTGACCAGGCATGCGGAGCGACTGCTCGACGAGGCGGCGAGAGATGGGGCCGGCATTTCTGCCATCGCGGAGGCTTTCCATCGGGCGGCCGGTTTCCTCGACCAGGTCGCCAACAGCCGCGATGCCGAGGCGGATGTCCGCCGGGCGGCCTCTGCCGTCTACAACGCCACCTCCGCCGTGATCATGGCCTGGGAAGATGCCCGCATTCGCAGCCTGTGCAATGATCAGGGCGGCGACCGCCTGGTGATGGCAGGTCACGTGGTGCGTCACAAGCTGATGCCGCGGGACCCGCTGGCGATGGCCGGGTCTGACGAGGCGGCTGAAGTGCTGCTGGATGCTGCCCTGCGTGATGTCGCCATGGCGGCGGAGGCCCGGCCATGAGTGCGGCGGTCACGACCGGCGCGCTTGTCGGACTGAAGGTGATTGATCTGAGCCGGGTTCTCGGCGGACCGCTCGCCGCCCAGATCCTGGGGGATCATGGGGCGGATGTCATCAAGGTCGAGCCGCCGGCGGGGGATGAAACCCGTGAATGGGGGCCGCCTTTTCAGGGCGAGACGGCGTCGTATTTTCTGGGGCTGAACCGCAACAAGCGTGCGATCGCGCTCGATCTGCGGCAGCAGCAAGGCCGCGATGTTCTGCTTCGCCTGCTCGAAGGGGCGGATGTTCTGGTCGAGAATTTCAAGCCCGGCACGCTTGAAGGCTGGGGGTTGGATTTCGAGACGGTGCTGGCGCCCCGCTTTCCGCAGCTGATCCAGTGTCGCATCAGCGGCTTCGGCAGCGACGGCCCGCTTGGCGGCATGCCTGGATATGACGCCATCCTCCAGGCGATGGGCGGTATCATGAGCGTCAACGGCACGGCCGGAGGCGATCCGACCCGGGTAGGCCTGCCGGTGGTGGACATGGTTACGGGCCTGAATGCGGTGATCGGCGTGCTTCTGGCCCTTCAGGCGCGCCACCAGAGCGGGCGGGGCCAGTTCGTCGACGCCACCCTGTTCGACTCGGCGATCTCGCTTTTGCACCCGCATGCCGCCAACCACATGCTGTCCGGTGCCCTGCCGCAGCGAACCGGCAACGATCACCCCAATATCGCACCCTATTCGACCTACCGGACAGGCAGCTGCCCGATCTATCTGGCGGTCGGCAATGACCGTCAGTTTGCGCGCCTCTGCGCGGCTGTGGGGGCGGCCGATCTTGCGGAGGACAGCCGCTTTCGGTCGAACAGGGATCGCGTGATCCATCGGGATGCGCTGCGGGGGGCGCTGGAAGCGGCGCTCGCCGCTCATGACGGCGTGGAACTGGCCGACCGCCTGCTCCATCAGGGGGTGCCGGCCGGTCCGGTCCTGGACGTCGCCCAAAGCCTGCGTCATCCCCACACCGTCCATCGGGGCATGACGATCGAGATCGACGGCTATCGGGGCCTGGGTGCGCCGGTGCGGCCCCGCCGCTCGCCCCCCGGCTATCGTCTGAGACCGCCGGGTTTTGCCGAGCACACGGCCGACATTCTGCGCCAGCACGGGTTCTCGGACGACGAGGTGACGGCGCTCGAAACATCGGAGGTGACCCCCACCAGACGCCGGACCGGACGGCAGGCGACGCCGGGGAACAAGGGCGCGCCCGGGACGACAAAGACCTGAACGACAACAAGGATATGGGGAGGAAATCATGAGGAAGATGCTTCCGGTCATCGGCCTGCTGGCAGGGTTTGCCTGCGGGTTGGGCGCGGCGCCCGTCCATGCTGCAGACGATGCCCTGCCGCGTACCATGGTCTGGGCGACCTATGATGTGGGGTCCAGCGGCTATGCCGAGGCCTCTGCGATCGCCGATGCCATGGGGCGGGAGGCGGGGGTGCGTGTGCGCATCACACCGTCCGGCACCTCGATCGGCCGGTTGCTGCCCCTGAAAACCCGGCGTGCGCAATATGGCTGGCTGGCCAATGAACTCTACTTCGCCACCGAAGGTCTCTACGATTTCGCGGCCCGTGAATGGGGTCCGCAGGATCTGCGTGTCGTGGCCGGCCGGCCGTCGACCTTCGGACTTGCCGCCGCCGCCGATGCCGGCATCGCGACGATTGAAGATCTGCGCGGCAAGCGCGTGCCCCGGATCAAGGCCAATCCGTCGATCAACATCAAGGTCGAGGCCATCATGGCCTTCGGCGGATTGACCTGGGATGACGTGCAGGTGGTGGACATGCCGTCCTACGGTGCGGCGCTGCGGGCGCTGGTCGATGGCGATGTCGATGCCGCCGGATCTACGCCCACGGCCGCCACGCTCTATGAGCTGGAGAGTTCTCCGCGCGGCCTGAGCTGGGTGCCCATGCCGCCGGACAATGACCGCGGCTGGGCGGCGATCAGGTCGGTCGCAAGCTTCTTCGCCCCCGCCATGGCGACACAGGGGGCCGGTATCTCTGCCGAGCATCCGGCGCAGATCTTCTCGGTGCGCTATCCGATGATCACGGTCTATGCCGATACCGACGACCAGGAGGTCTATGCCTTCACCAGGGCGCTGGACGAGACCTATGGTCTGTATGCCAAGGCGACGCCGGCGATGCCGCACTGGAAACTGAGCGAGGCCGGCACCACGCCTGCCGATGCGCCGTTTCACCCCGGTGCCGTGCGCTACCTGAAAGACATCGGTGTCTGGACCGAGGCGGATCAGGCCTGGAACGACCAGCGGCTGGCGCGCCTGCAGGCGGTGGAAAAGGCCTGGCAGACCGCCAGCGAGGAGGCGATGGACAAGGGGATGTCGGATCAGGACTGGAGCGCCTTCTGGACGGAAAAGCGCCGCGCGATCGGCCAGTGACCGTCACGGCCCGCCGGATCTGCCGCCGGCGGGCCCGCCCTGGATCCTGCCGGAGTCTCTGACATGTCCGCCACCGACATTCCTTCGCCCGCGGCCGGGACGGCCGGGCGCCTGCCCGGTTTCATCAGCGGCATGCTTGCGGCCGTGGGGCTGACCGGCCTTGTGGTCATCCTGCTCCAGACCTTCAATATCCACCTGTTTGGTCTCTTCCCGCTTCTGGCCACCCGCTACTATTACGTCCTGATCGGCCTTTTCCTGACGGCGGCCTTTCTGGCCGGGCCCGGGCGTCTCCACCGGACCGCGACGATGTGGCTGGACCTGGCGCTTGCGGCGATGGCGCTGATCTGTGGCGGCTTCCTGGCCTGGAATGCCGAAGCGATCATCACCGAGGGCTGGGCCGTCGTCGCCCCCCTGCCGGCCAGTATCGTGTCGGGGGCGCTGGTGCTGCTGTCGCTCGAAGCCGTGCGCCGGTTCGGCGGGCCGCTCCTTCTCGTGATCTGCGCCGTCTTTGCGGTCTATCCGCTGTTCGCCGACATGATGCCCGGCTTCCTCTGGGGGCCGTCGCTCAGCCTTGTGGAGACCGCAGCCGAACATGCCATGGGCACCGAAAGCATCATCGGCATTCCGCTCAGGGTCGTCGCCGACACGCTGGTCGGCTTCATCATCTTCGGCTGCATCCTGAGCGGCCTGGGCGGCGGCCGGTTCTTCATGGATCTGTCGCTGGCGCTGATGGGGCGCAGCCGCGGCGGGCCGGCCAAGGTCTCGGTGATTTCGAGCGCGCTGTTCGGGTCTTTGTCCGGCAGCGTGATTTCGAACGTGCTGACCACCGGCCGGCTGACCATCCCCACCATGATGCGGGCCGGATATGCCCCGCATTATGCGGCGGCCGTCGAGGCCTGTGCGTCGACCGGCGGCACGCTGATGCCACCGGTGATGGGGGCGGTGGCCTTCATCATGGCCTCGTTCCTGGATACCGCCTACACCACCATCATGCTCGCGGCCCTGGTGCCGTCGGTGCTCTACTACATGATCCTGCTGTTTCAGGTCGATCTCCACGCCGCACGTCACGGGCTTCAGGCGGGGAGCCTCGATGGTCTGAGGCCGCTCGGCGGGATCCTGGCGGATGGCTGGCCGCATATCCTGTCGCTCGCGGCCCTGGTCGTGCTGCTGTTCACCGTGTCGCCGGCCCGTGCCGCCTATTGCGCCACGGCGCTCATGCTCGTGCTCGCATTCATCCGCCATCGTCGCCTGCCGGGTCTGGCCCGGGCATTGGCGCTGCTGCGCGAGCTGACCGGCAATATCGCCTATCTCGTCGCCACCCTCTGCGGCATCGGCCTGGTGGTGGGGTCGCTCGCCATCACCGGTGTCGGCAGTGCCTTTTCGCGGGAGCTGATCCTCTATGGCGACGGGAACGTCGTCCTGCTGCTGATCCTGGGAGCTGCAACCAGTTTTGTGCTCGGCATGGGGATGACGGTCAGCGCCTGCTACATCTTCCTCGCCACCGTGCTGGCGCCGGCTCTGGTCGAGCTTGGGCTGCCGCCGGTGGGGGTGCATCTGTTCATCCTCTATTGGGGCATGCTGTCCTACATCACCCCACCCGTGGCGCTCGCCTCGATCACCGCCGCACAGATTTCGGGAGCACAGGCCCTGAAGACCGGGGTGATGTCGATGAAGCTGGGCGCGGTGCTCTTCATCCTGCCTTTCATGTTCGTACTGGAGCCGGCCCTGCTGCTGGACGGACCGCCGTCGGAGGTGCTGCCCTCGATCGCGACCGCGGCCGCGGCGATCATCGTCCTGGCTTCGGCCCTGGAGGGCTATGCCTACGGGCTTGGCAGGATCAGCGGTCCGGAGCGGGTGGCCGGCTTCGTGGCCGGGCTGCTGATCATGACCCCGGATCGGATGAGCGAACTTGCCGGGCTGGGACTTCTGGCCCTGGTGCTTCTGATGCATCTGGCGGCGAGGCGGCGCCGGAGCCGCCGGCGCCCGGCAGCCTGATCCGATGTTCCGGAGGCGATACAAGGGTATGGGAGTATGAGAGTCGCCTGATCGTCCGGAATGTCATCTTTCCTACATTAAGAGTCGCTATCCTTACATTCGACGCCGGCTTCGGCCTCCCCTCCGGCGCCGCATGTGAGGAAAGATGAGATGACCCGCTCCGACCTTCGCGCAAGGCCGCCCCGCCGGCGCTTGCAGATGCTGCTTCTGTCCACGGTGGCGATCCTGCCGCTTCTGCATACTCCGGTCCATGCGGAGGACGGCGAGCTGCGCATTCTGTCGCTCAACACCTGGGGTGACCGCTTCAAGCCGAACCCGGCGGCGGCGATGTCGGAATTCCTGGTCAACGGCAATTACGACATCCTGACCTTCCAGGAGCTGCGCGGCGGCACGACCTACCTCGCGACCATTCCGCCGCTGCTGGAGAGCGAAGGGCTCGGCACCTACACCACCGGCCAGATCGGGGATGTCGGCCTCGCCTCCCGGCTCGCCGGCGATCATGGCGCCTATGAGAACGGCGTGCGGATCTCGTATCAGACGGTCGAGGCGCAGAACCGGACGCCTAAGACCATCGTCGGCACGGTGCATCTGAACTATTACGACGAGCCGACCTATCGTATCGACGAGGCCAAGGCGCTGAACGACTGGGCCCGGGCCCAGGGCAAGCCGATCATCATCACCGGCGACTTCAATGCCGGCGACCTGTCGGAGCGTGGCCTGCATCGTGCCGAACAGCAGTCCTATCTCTTTGCCCGCACGATCATCGACGGCGGCAGTTCGGAGCTCTGGCGGCAGCTGGCCCAGCAGTACACGCCCGAGGGCCGCGAGGCCGATTTCGAGGCCTATGTTGCCGCCATGCAGGCGGTGGACGGCAATGGCAGCGCCCATTACCGCAATGTCATTCAGGGCTATTTCGACACCCATCGCGACGAATTCCCCGGGATAGACAGCATTTCCAGCATGAGCTGGCGGCAATGGGAACAGATCGTCGCCAAGGACATGGCCGGGAAGGGCCTGACCTTCGAGGACGAGACCTATCCGGTCGCCGCCAACACGCCGCAGACCATGAACATCCTGAAGAAGCAGTACATCCTGCTGCAGAAGGAAAGCGAGCGCGAGACCTACGCGCCCCATGACCTGGCGGACGGCAGCACCACCTGGCCGTCGGCGGGTGAGGATCACACCAACACCTGGACCAGCTGGGACCGGGTAACGATCGACCATTTCATGGCCTCGCGCCCCTTCGGCAAGTGGCAGGTCCTGGCCGATGCCGCCGATGACGCCTACACCGGCGTGCTCGACGACACCGGCTATGCCAATGACGGCACCACGCCGCTCTCCGACCACGAGCCCGTGGCCCATGTGGTCAAATGGGTCGGCCCGGCGCTCGAAACCTATACCACCGGCGCCGGCACCGCAGACGAGGCCGAGGCGACCCGGCTGGTCTGGGGTGGCGCTGCGGCGGTCTTCGAGGAGAAGGGCAAGGTCTTCTACCTCACCCGCAACAACATGCGGACCGATCTCTATCTGGGCCAGATCTCGGACGAGAACGGCATGCCGGTTCTGGCGGGCCTGACCGAGACTGAGAAGAAGACCCTGCTCGACTGCGCCAGCGACGATCCGCGCTTCCAGGCTGCCATCCAGGAATACTGCATCGACGACCATTCCTTCATCGGCGAGACCCTGGTGACCGATGGCGGCACGGTGATCGTGGACGAGGACGCGGCACTCGGCAACGCCACGGCGCAGCTCCGGCTCGACAATGGCGGGCTGCGGATTGCCGGCACAAAGATGGCGACGCTGGCCCGCAATGTTTCGGTCGAGGCCGGCGGCGGCTTCATCGAGGTGGCGGATGCCGATGCGGCGGTCACCGCCTCGGGCGTGTTCAGCGGCACGGGCGCCTTTGCCAAGACCGGCGCCGGCACGCTGACGCTGACGGCTGCGAACGGCTTCACCGGTACCACCACGGTTGCGGCCGGTCGGCTGAATGTCGACGGCTCGCTGGCGGGCTCGACCCTGACGACGGTTCAGGACGGCGCCGTGCTGGGCGGGACCGGCACCGTCGGCAATCTGACCCTTGCCTCGGGTGGCCGTCTGGCGCCGGGCCGGTCGATCGGCACGCTGAAGGTCGCAGGTGACCTGACCATGGCCGAGGGCTCGGTTTACGAGGTCGAGGTGGATGCCGACGGCAAGGCCGACCGGGTCGACGTCACCGGCAGCGCCTCCCTTGCGGGCTCGGTGCTGGCGATGGCGGCGGGCGGCAATTATGCGCCGCTGACCGACTACACCATCCTGACCGCGGAAGAGGGTGTGACCGGCAGTTTCGGCACCGTGACCAGTTCTCTGGCCTTCCTCGACCCGACGCTCCGCTATGGGGCGAAGGACGTCACGCTCCGCCTGGAGCGCAACGACACCTCGTTCAGGAGCGTGGCCGGTACGGCCAATCAGCGCGCCACGGCCGCCGCGGTCGAAAGCCTCGCCATGGGCAATGCCGTCTATGATGCGGTGGTTCTGACCGACACCGGGACGGCGAGTGCGGCCTTCGACAGCCTGTCGGGCGAGCTGCATGCCTCGGCGGCCGGTGCGCTGATGCAGGGTGCGATGGCGGTCGGCGACGTGGTCGCCGCCCAGGGCGCGCTCAGCGCCGGCAGCGCCAGCATCGAGGCCCCGGCTTCGGCGGCCTTCGGTGCCGGGCGGATGTGGCTGCAGGCCTATGGCGCCTGGGGTTCGAATGATGGCGACGACGTCACCTCGATCGACCGCAACACCTCGGGCACGCTGTTCGGCCTGGATGCCGCGGTCGGCGAAAGCTGGCGGATCGGTGCCTTCGCCGGCTTCGGTCAGGCTTCGGTCAAGCAGGACGGCACGGGGAGCAAGCTCGATGCCGACAGCTATCATGTCGGTCTTTATGCCGCGACCCGCATGGGCGGCTTCGGCGCGCATCTGGGTGCGGCCTACAGCCTGAACAACGCCGAGACCACCCGCCATGTCGCCTATGCCGGCACCACCGAAACCCTGACCGCGGATTACGACGTCAATGCCGCCCAGGTCTTCGGCGAGGTGAACTATCGCTTCGACACCAGCCACGGCGCTTTCGAGCCTTTCGCCGGCGTGGCCCATATCAGCCTGTCGGGCGACGACTTCACCGAGACCGGCGGTGCTGCGGCCCTCGCGGGCGATGGCGTCGACATGCGCACCACCTTCACGACCCTCGGCCTGCGCACCGTGCAGGAATTCGGCCTGGGTGAGACCCCGGCGGCCTTCCGGGCGGAACTGGGCTGGCGTCATGCCTTCGGCGATGTCGACCCCGATGCGGATCTGCGCTTCGCCGCCGGCGGCTCGGGCTTCGGCGTGACCGGTGCCGCGATTGCGGAGAACACCGCCGTCCTGCGCACCGGTCTCGAGGTCGGGCTCACCGACGACACCGCCCTGTCGGTCGGCTATGGCGGCCAGTTCGGCAGCGATGTCACCGACCACTCGGTCACGGCGAAGCTGCGCATTCAGTTCTGATCGCAGCCACCGTCGTCAGAACGGACGGGGAGGGGGACACCCCCTCCCCGTCCGCGTATATAGTGAGGTCTCATCGACGCGAGACCTCAGCCGGTTTCGGGGGACGAATGGACGACACGGACAAGAAGAGCCGACGGCAGGCGCAGCTCGTCGCGCATCTTCAGCAACATCGCTTCATCTCACTCGACGAGATTTCGACCCGCTTCGGGGTGACCACCCAGACGGCGCGCCGCGATCTCATCGATCTGGAAGAGGCGGGGCTGGTCCGCCGGCTCCACGGCGGCGGCACGCTTGCGGCGCCGCCCATAGACCCGCCGACCTATCGTCAGCGCCGGGTCGAGAATGCCGACGGCAAGGCCCGGATCGGTGCGCGGGTGGCAGAGCTGGTCGGGGACGGATCGGCGGTCTTCCTCGATACCGGCACCACCTGCGAAGCGGTGGCGCAGGCGTTGACCGGGCGGCAGAACCTGCGGGTCGTGACCTACAGCCTGCGCAGCGCAGCCCTGTTGAGCGAGGTGGAAAGCGCCACCGTCGCGGTTCCGGGCGGGTTCGTCCGCCATGTCGATGCCGGCGTCTTCAGCCACGAGACCGTCGATTTCATCGGCGCCTTCCGCTTCGACACCGCGGTGATCTCGGTCAGCGGCATCGACGAGCACGGCATCATGGGCGATGACGATCATGGCGAGGTGCAGGCGGTGCGCGCGGCCATGCAGCAGGCGAAGCGTACCATCCTGGCGGTCGACGGCAGCAAGTTCTTCCGTCGTGGTCTGGTCTCGCTGGCGGTGATCACCGAGGTCGACCTGGTGGTGACCGATACCCCGCCGCCGCCCGCGATCACAGCCCTGCTCGCCGTGGCCGGGGTGGGGGTGGAACTGGCGGGCGGCTGACCTCAGGCCTCGACGCGCAGATAGCCGGTCAGCCCGGTCTTCTGATGTTCGATGACATGGCAGTGGAAGGCCCAGTCGCCGGGATTGTCGGCGACCAGGGCCACGTCCATGGTCTCGCCCGATTGCAGCAGGGCGGTGTCGGTGAGCAGCGGCAGGATCTCGCGCTTGTCCGACCGCAACAGCCGGAAGGTCAGCCCGTGAAGGTGGATCGGATGGTCGTTGGGCGATTCGTTCCGCAGCCGCAGCACATAGGGCTTCCCCTGTTTCAGAACCGCGAGCGGCGCCATCGGGTCGGGGGTATCGCCTTCCCAGGCGATGCGGTTGATCGACCAGAAAGTGTAGCCCAGCGTGCCGCAGATGCTGGCGACCGGCGGCTTGCCGCCGGGCGACCAGCCGAAGACGAATTCCAGGATCTCCGCCCGGGCCAGATCGGGCTCTGCAACCGGGTTCGCCACCAGCGGCTTCAGCTCTATCAGGCTGCGCCGGGCGCTCTTGCCGGCCGGCCGGAAGCGGGCGATGGGCTGGGGCCCCTGGGGCAGGCGCAGGGCCAGGGTGACGATCTCGTCCGCGCTGTCGGGCATGCGCAGCGCGATATCGGCCCGCTGGCCGGGGGCCAGCAGCACGCCCCGGGGCGGCAGCGGCCGGGGCAGGGGGTTGGAATCGAGGGCGATCACCTGCGCCTCGCCGCCGGTCACCTCGTAGAGGCCGACCCGGGTGACGTCGGTGACCGCCAGCCTGAGGCGGATCAGCCCGCCCGCCGGCAGATCGTAGACCGGCTCCACCTGCCAGTTCACGGTCGACACCGTGCCCAGCGTGCCGCCACGGGCGGCGGCACGGGCGCGGAAGAATTCGATGAACTGGCCGTCCTGACCCAGGCGGAAATCACGGATGTTGAGCGGCAGATCCCCGTCGAAGCCGGGATCTTCGTCCTCTTCCACCACCAGCAGCCCGGTCAGGCCGCGGCCCATCTGTTCCAGCGTGTTGCAATGGGGATGGTACCAGAAGGTGCCGGCATCCGGCGGCGTCAGGGTGTAGCGGAAGCTCTGTCCCGGATCGATCGGGGCCTGGGTCAGATAGGGCACGCCGTCCATGGCGTTGTCGATCCGCAGGCCATGCCAGTGGACCACGGTCGTCTCGGCCAGGTTGTTGACGACATCGACGGTGAACGGCCGGCCGCGGCGCATGCGCAGCACCGGCGGCGGGCCGTCGGTGGCGAAGCTCATCATGTCGCGGGTGACCGTGCCCGGTACGATCGGATGGTCGAGCCCGCCCACCGGCAGGGTCAGGTCGGCGGCAGCCATGCCCCGGCGGGTGATCAGGCTGGTGCCGGCGGCGATGGCGAGGCCGGCGGCGCTGCCGAGCAGGAGTTCGCGGCGGGTCACGGCCATCATCGGCAATCCCTGATCATGAGTCCTGAGCCCCGATCCTGGCAGGAGCGTCGTCTGTTTCAAGGAGATCGGCCGGGCAAATCGCCGCAGCTCCACCTGCCGGGACGGAACAACTGCGAGGCATTCTTAACAGAGGGCCAGGGCGCTGCAAGCGCTTCCTGTGCTCAAGAGGTACGACCGATGACCGCCTGCGTCTGGAGACGCGCGACCAGGGTATCGATCCCGGCCTCCGCCGCGGCGATCGAAGTTGCAAGACGGTCGTCGCCGAATTCGTCGCCCTCGACCGCCACCACATCCACCGCGCCCATGCCGATATAGCGCAACGGGGCGGCGAGCCCGGGCACCACCAGCTCGTTATGGGCCTGAATGCCGCCCGGCTCATATCCCAGGTCGCCGCGCGCCGTCAGGACCACCGCCCGCTTGCCAGCCGGCAGCATCGGCCAATAGGGCGTGTCGCCGCGGGCGCGGTCGAAGCCGAAGGTGACACCGACCCGCACGATATTGTCGATCCAGGCCTTGAGCGCTGCCGGCAGGCCGAAATTATACATCGGCGCCCCGAAGACCACGATGTCGGCGGCAAGGAGTTCCGCCGTCAACCGGTCGCTTTCGGCAAGCCTTGCCTGCATGGCGTCGTCGCGCGCCTCGGGCCGGGTGAAGGCAGCCCTGACCCAGTCGGCATCGACGGGGGCCGGCGGCGCGAGACCGACATCGCGGCAGATGATCTCGTCGTCGGGGCGATGCTGCCGCCACCGATCTGCGAAACGCGCGGTCAGCCGGCGGGTGTGAGAGCCATGGGGATCTGTGCCAGAGCGGCCGGGGCGGGCGCTGGCATCGATCTGCAGCAGCCGGACCATGATGCATCTCCTTCATCCGTGGAGTGTGGATGACATGAGAATTGCCCTGAATTCCGGCGGCTGACAAAATCGTATCCCTCAGCCGATAATGAAGATCAGTTCACCCATGATCCCTTCCCGCAGGCTGCCGCCGCTCCAGGCGCTCAAGACCTTCGAGGCGGCGGCCCGCCATCAGAGCTTCCGGCTGGCCGCGGCCGAGCTTGGTGTCACCCCCACCGCCGTCAGCCATCAGATCCGCCTGCTGGAAGAGACGCTGGGCCTGCCCCTGTTCGAACGGCGCGTGCGGCAGGTGGTGACCACCCCCGCCGGCGACCGGCTGTTTCCGGTGCTGCGCGACGGTTTCGACGCCATGGCGGCGGCGGTGGCGGCGCTTCGCCCCCCGGCGCCGCGGCGGGCGGTGACACTGACCGCACTCGGCCTGTTCACCGCGAAGCGGCTGATCCCGGCGCTCGGCCGGTTCCGGGCGCGGTTCCCCGGTCACGAGCTTCGCCTGCACGCCTCGGATGATGTGGTCGAACTTGGCACCGGCATTGCCGATCTGGCGGTGCGCTACGGCCGGGGGCCCTTCCCGGGGCTCGTGGCCGAAACCCTGATCACCGATCGCTTCGGCGTGGTGGCAAGCCCGCGGCTGGGCCTGCGGTCGCCCGAGGATCTGGAGAAGGTGCCGCTGCTCAGGGTCGACTGGCGGCGGCAGGAACGCGTGCCCGACTGGCGGGCCTGGGCCGGCGCCGCCGGAAGGCCGGAACCCGCGGGCACGGCGGTGCTGAGCTTCACCGACGACGCCCATGCCATCCAGGCGGCGATCGCCGGCCATGGGGCGCTGATCGCCAGCCTGACCCTGGTCGCCGACGACCTTGCCGCCGGCCTGCTGACGGCGCCCTTCGGCCCGGAATTGCCGGGGGACGGCTATCACCTGCTGATCCCGGAAACGGAACGATCGGCACCGGACGTGATCGCGGTGCGCGACTGGCTGCTGGAGATTGCCGCCGGCCCGGCGTCGTGACACCCTCCGCGGGGCTTCCTTGACCGGCCTGCGGGTGCGCCCGATACTTTCGCCGGGCTACTCTCGCCGGGCGTTCTTTTCCCTCCCGGCGGAAACGGAGCGCCCTCGTGCTGCCAGAAGGAAGGTTTGGCCCCGATGTGCGCCGACGTCACCACCGCCCCTGTCCCGGCGCTTGCGCCCGAACCGCATGTCCGGTCGCGCTATGCCGCAGACAATCTGGGGCGCATGCGCCGGCGGCCGCCGCTGGAGGGTGATCTCAGGGTCGATCTCTGTGTCATCGGCGGCGGACTGGCGGGGCTGTCGACGGCGATCGAGGCGGCGGAGCGCGGGCTCAGTGTGGCGGTCGTGGAGGCGCGGCGGATCGGCTGGGGGGCCTCGGGGCGCAATGGCGGCCAGCTGCTGAACGGCTTCGCGGCCGGCACCGACCGGCTGATCGCCAAGGTGGGGGAAGACAAGGCCCGCACCATGTGGCGCATGAGCGTCGAGGCGCTGGACCTGGTCCGCGATCGCATCTCTCGTCATAAAATCGACTGTGACTTTGCCGAGGGCGTTCTGATGGCCGCGCTGAAGCCCCGCCATATGCGGGGGCTGGAAGCGGAGCTGGCCCGCGAACGCGCCTGGGGCTATGACCGGTCGGAGCTGATCCCCGCCGCCCATATCGGCGAGCATGTCGGCAGCCCGCGCTATATCGGCGGTATGTTGGACCGCGGCGCCGGCCATCTCGATCCGCTGGCCTATGCGCTCGGTCTGGCGCGCGTGGCCGAAGAGGCGGGAGTCCGGATCTTCGAGGAGACATCGGCCACCGCCCTCCACCGGGGCGCGCCGCCTCGGGTGGAGACGCCGCATGGCAGCATCACCGCCGATGCGGTGGTCGCCGCCGCCAATCACGAGAATGGCCGGTTGATCCCCGAGGTGCGCTGGAAGGTGATGCCGGTCGGCACCTATGTACTGGCCACCGAGCCGCTGGATCCGGCCTTGGCCGAGCGGCTGCTGCCCGGCCGGGTGGCGGTGTCGGACTGCAAGTTCGCGCTCAACTATTTCCGCCTGGCCGGCGACCGCCGGATGCTGTTCGGCGGCCGGGTCAGCTATTCGACGCTGGAGCCGCTGAACCTGGACACCGCGATGCGCCGGACCATGATCGGCATCTTCCCCGATCTGGCCGATGTGCCGACCGCCGAGGTCTGGGGCGGGTTCGTCGACATCACCCATGACCGCACGCCGCATTTCGCCGCGGTGACGCCAGAGATCCTGGTGCTGCAGGGGTTTTCAGGCCATGGCCTGGCCGCCACGGCGCTGGCCGGGCGTCTGGCGGCCGAGGCCGTGACCGGTGATCGCAGCCGTTTCGATCTGTTCCACGGCCTGCGCCACATCGATTTTCCCGGCGGCTGGGCGCGGACCCCCCTGCTGGTCGCGACCATGGCCTGGTTCCGGCTCCGCGACATGCTGTAGGTCGCAGCGCCGGAACCTGTGACGCCTGGGGATCGGGGGCGCCCTATTCCGCGGCCAGTGCCGCCGGCCGTGCGGCCCGTTCGCGACGGGCCAGGACGATCTGGACCGTCATCACCAGGGTGAGCGCCGCCACGGCCGCAACGGTGGACAGCGCCTCGGGCAGGATCAGCCCGAAGGCCGCGGCGGCCAGCAGCAACCGCCAGCCCGGATGGAGCCGGCGGATCAGCCAGCCCTGATCGGCTGCCGCCAGCGCCGTCACCGCCACCAGGCAGGCAAGGGTGGAGGGGAGGACGGTGAGCGGCGCCTGGTCCACGATCAGCACTCCCGGATGGTAGACCATCAGGAAGGGGATGATGAAACCGGTCGCCCCCAGCCGGACCGCGGCCATGGCCTGCCGCATCGGATGAACGCGCGAGATCGAGGCGGCCGAGAAGGCCGACAGCGCCACCGGCGGGGTGATCGCCGACATGATGCCGAAATAGAAGATGAACAGATGCGCGGTGATCACCGACAGCCCGAGCTGGGTGAGGGCCGGCACCACGGTGAAGGCGAGCAGCAGATAGGCCGGCGTCGTCGGCAGGCCGGTGCCGAGCACCAGAGAGGCGGCCATCGTCGCCAGAAGCGCCATGAACAGGTCGTCGCCGCCGACCGCCAGAACCAGCTTGCTGAAGGCGAGGCCGATGCCGGTCATGTTGACCACGGCCAGGATGATGCCGACGGCGGCGCACATGGCGAGCAGGCCCAGCCCGTCGCGGGCCGCTTCGATCAGAACGCGGATGACGACCCGCGGCCCCATGCGCATCGGCGCATGCCAGATGCCGCCGAGGAAGATCACCGCGATACCGGCAAGGCAGGCATAGGCGGGGGAATAGCCCGAGGCGAGCAGGGCGACGATGCCGCCGGCCGATGCGGCGACGGTCAGGCCCTGGATCACGTCTCCGCGGTCGACCGGCGGCAGTTCGGCGGCAGCACGGGCATCGGCCGCTTCCATGCCGCGCGCCCGGGCCGCGAACAGAACCCTGAGCGAGATGCTGGCATAGAACAGCAGGCAGGGCAGAACCGAGGCGACGACGATGGTGACATACGGAATGCCGGTGATGTCGGCCATCAGGAAGGCCACGATACCCATCACCGGCGGCGTGATCTGGCCGATGGTGGACGCGCAGGCTTCGACCGCGCCGGCAAAGGCGGGGCGATAGCCGGCCCGGATCATGAAGGGGATGGTGAACGAGCCGGTGGCGAGCACGTTTGCCGGGCCCGAGCCGGACAGGGACCCGAAACCCATGCTGGCGACGACGGCGGCCTGGGCGGGCCCGCCGGGAACGCGCCGGGTGGCGCGGCCGGCAAGACGGATGATCGATTCGCCGGCACCGCTGGCCCGCAGGACGGCACCGTAAAGCACGAAGACATAGATCATCGATGCCATCAGGCCGAGCGACGAGCCCAGGATGCCGCCCTGGCCGAACATCTCTTCAAGCGCCACTTCGGGCCGCACGCTGGAGTGGTGCAGCACCCCCGGAAGCCAGGGACCGGCCCAGACGAAACCCATGAAGCCGACCACCAGAAGGGCCATCCCCATGCCGCAGGCCCGACGGGTGATTTCCAGCGTCACGATCAGGGTGGCGCAGAACACCATCACGTCTTCGGGCAGCGGAAAGCCCATGCGGTACGAGAACATCTCGAACCAGTCGATGAACACATAGATCATCGCTGCCAGGATGGCGGCCAGAAAGACGATGGTCAGTGCCCGATCGGCCAGGCGGCCGGTTCGTCCGCTGCGCCAGGTGGCGGGCAGGGTGGGGGTGGAAAACAGGATGGCAGCGGCGCCGAGCAGCAACACCGCGCCGCGCTGCACGGGCAGTGGCAGTTCCCCCAATGCGATCGTCGCCAGGATGAAGATCATGAGGGCGAGGCCGCAGGCATCGGCGAGGCCGCGGGTGGTCCGCGTCCAGGTGTCGGAACGGGCCGCCGATGCACGGGCCGGACCGTCGGTGATGACACTCATCGGATGTGTCCTCGGGTGCTGATCAAAGACGCAGCTCTTCCGGTCGACCGGCCCGAGCCCTGAAAGGGCGGGCCGGTCGGTCGGTCGGTCGTCTTCGGGATCCGTCGTGGCGGTCGCGGGCGGCGGGGGCGCACCCGGGATCAGGACTGGGGCTTCATCACCCCGGCTTCGACGTAGAAGCGTTTCGCGCCCGGATGGATGATGCCGCTGGCGCTCTGTACCGCCTGATCGAGCGACATGATCGAGAGTTCGCGCGAGGCCTGGCGAACCTCGTCGATGTTCTCCCACAGCGTCTTGACCAGCCGGTAGGCGACATCGTCAGGCATGTCGCGATGGACGATGATCTGCATGCGCGTCGTCCAGCTCACCACCGGCGCCTCGGGCTTCAGATGGCCGTCATAGGCCGTCGAGATGCGCTCCGGGGTCAGCGTGACCAGGTCGTAATAATCCGCGGCCGGAAAGGTCTTGCGCCAGCTTTCCATGGCGGCCGGATCCAGGCCCACATAGGCGAGGTCGCTCTGCAGCGCCGCCGAGGCGACGGCCCCCTGCGGCAGGCCGCCCCAGAGATAGACCGCATCGAGCATGCCGTTGCGCAGCTCGTCCATGGCGGTCGAGTATTCAAGGTATTGCGCCTTCACCTCACCCTTGGCCGGATCCAGCCCATGGGCCGCCAGAAGGGCGAGATTAACCGTGCCCGAGAAGCCGCCCGGCGTGCCGACGGCGATGGACTTGTCGCGAAGATCGGCGAGAGTGCGGATACCCGATCCGGCGCGCGTCAGATAATGGGCGACACCGCTTTCCAGCGTCAGCAGCACGCGGACGTCGTCATAGTATTTGCCGTCCTCGGCCCTGCCCTTGAACATGAACAGCCCGTCGCGCGCATAGAGCAGATGCGGCGAGGCGATGATGCCGATATCCCAATCCTTGTCGACCACGCCGCGCAGCAGCTTCGGCGTGCCGCCATGGGCCACCACTTCCATGGTGATGCCCGACCGGGTCTTGTCGAGCAGGGTGGACCAGGTGACCCCCAGGGCGTATTCATCCGACGTATTGCTGATGGTCGCGAATTTGACCTCAACCGGGTCTGCGGCTGCGGCCGGCCCGATCGGTGACAGGCCGGCTGCCACCCAGGCGCAAAAGGCCATCGTTCCGGCAGCCGCTTTCAGGGTGGCTGCCAGTCCGCCGCGCCATGCGCGGCCCATGCTCGTCCTCATCTGCCCCTCTTCTCCCCCTCTTCGCTCCATCCCACGGAGCGCATCGATGCGGATGCGGGTCCGGCTCGCCTCGGCGTTTTCTCGTATCGGGATATGATACTTTTTATAAATCGCCTTATACGTTGTTTTTATATCTTTAATTGAATCCGTTTCGCATATCCATCCCGAATTACGCGAATCCGGGCGTTGCAACGCAGTTGTCTGAGCCGGGCGGCGGCACCGAAGCATGCGGGGGCGGCCGTGACGTTTCCAGGGCGTGCGGCGCAATGATTGACGCCGGGATGCGGGCTACATACGGTCTCCACAGTCCCGGTCGTGCCGGTTCAGGCACGGTTCCATTCGTGTCGAGCGAGACGATGATGCCGCGCCTTACCGCCTTCGCCCGCCTGCGCCGGATCGTTCCGGCTCTTCTGGTCTGCCTGCTTCTTCTGACGACGGTCGCCGTCGCCCCGCTGCAGGCCCAGACCCTGCCCGGACTGCCTTCCACGGGGTCCGGATCTGCCGACGCCGCGGCCAGCGACGGTCAGGCGGAGGTGGATGCGCTGATCAAGCTGCTCGAGGATCCGGAGGGTCGGGAGAAGCTGATCGAACGCCTGAAGGCGGCCGAAACCCCTGCGACACCCGCAGAGGGCGAGGAGCTGGCGGCCGAACTGGTGATGCCCTTCCTCGACGGCCCGGCGACGGTGATCGCCAATCGCCTCGATGCGCTGGGGCGCGACCTGCAGAAGGCGGCGGTCGCGCTGTCGCATACGCCCGACGAGCTGGAGCGTATCGGCCGCGGCCTTGCCAACGACCGGAAGCGGGAGCAGTGGATTGAGCTGATCGGCCGCCTGGCGGCGGTGGTTGCGGCGGGCTTTCTGCTGGAATGGATCGTCAAGGCGCTGCTGTCGCGCCCCCGCCTGCGGCTTGGGACCAATCCGCCGGCCTCGCGCTGGCGCCGGGCTGCACGCGGTATCTGCCTGCTGCTGATCGATCTTCTGGGCATTGCGGGCTTTGCGGGCGGTGCTGCCGCGGCAACCGCCCTGGTGCGCCCGACCGGCGATGCGGCGATGATCGCGATCGCCGTCGTGCAGGCCAATATCGCCGTGCGCGCCATACTGGCGGCCGGGCGCATGGCGCTTCGTCCGCAGGTGCGCCGGCTTCGGCCGCTGCCCTTCTCTGACGAAACCGCCGCCTATCTCTACATCTGGCTGAAGCGCTTCGCGCGCATCACCGTCTATGGCTGGTTCCTGTACGATGTCGCCCGCACGCTTGGGGTCTCGCCGCCGGTACTGCTGGTCGCGTCCAAGGTCTTCGGCCTGTTCGTGGCCAGCCTGGCGGCGGTGGTGGTGCTGCAGAACCGCCGCGAGGTCGCCGATGTGATCGCCGGCCGCCGGCCGCTCCAGTTCGCTGCCGACGACGTGCCCGGCACCGAGGCGGCGATGGCCGATCCCGGCGACGGCTCGGCACCGCTCGGGGTGACGCCGGCAGAGGCGGATGTCCGGACCACCGACGACGATGTTCCCCCCGATCTCGCCGCTGCGGCCGCCGACCGTGCGCGCGAGGTGACGCGCATGGGCATGGCGACCCTGCGCGCGCGTCTCGCCGATGTCTGGCACGTGCTGGCGCTGGCCTATGTCGCCATTGCGGCCGGGATCTGGCTGCTGGGGGTCGATGGCGGCTTCACCTTTCTGGCGCAGGCGACCGGCGCCACCATCCTGATCCTGCTGCTGGACCGGGTGGCGGTGATGGCGGCGGAACGGATGCTGGAGCGGCTGTTCTCGGTCTCGGACGAGTTCATCCTGCGCCATCCCGGCATCGAAACCCGGGTGAACCGCTATCTGTCCATCACCCGAACCGCCATCGTCGGCTTCATCCATGTCTTCGCTGTGCTGGCGCTGCTGGAAGTCTGGGGTCTGGGCGGTCTGGCCTGGCTCGCCTCCGACGCCGGCGCCCGGGTGGTGGGGGCGCTGGTCAAGATCGTGGTCTTCGTGGTCGGTGCCGCGGTGATCTGGGAAATGGTCGACGGGGCCATTTCGCGGCGCCTGCAGTCCGATGGTGATCGCGCGCCCACCACACGCGCCAAGACCCTGCTGCCGATGCTGCGCAATGTGGTCATGATCATCCTGACCCTGGTGGTGGTGCTGACCGTCTTCTCGGAAATCGGCATCGACATCGCGCCGCTGCTGGCCGGTGCCGGCGTCGTCGGCCTCGCCATCGGTTTCGGTGCCCAGACGCTGGTCAAGGACTTCATCACCGGTGCCTTCATCCTGTTCGAGGACACGATCTCGGTCGGTGACGTCGTGACCGTCGCCGACCAGACGGGCGCGGTGGAGCGCATGACCGTGCGCACCATCCGCCTGCGCGATGTGGAGGGTGTGGTGCGGACCGTCCCGTTCAGCGCCGTCGACATCGTCCAGAACCTGACCAAGGACTTCTCCTACGCCCTGCTGGATATCAGCGTCGCCTATCGCGAGAATGTGGGCGAGGTGGCCGAGATGATGCGCGAGGTCGGGCTCGCCATGGGGCACGATCCGGAGTTCCGGGATCTGATCCTTCAGCCGATCGAGATTTTCGGGCTCGACCGTTTCGGTGCCAGTGACGTGGTCGTCCGCGGCCGCATCATGACGAAGCCCGGCCAGCAATGGGGGATCAAGCGCGCCTTCTTCGCCCGCATCAAGCAGGTCTTCGACGAACGCGGCATCGAGATCCCCTTCCCGCACACCACGCTTTATTTCGGTGTAGGCAAGGACGGCAAGGCGCCGGCTGCGCCGGTGCAGGTGCTTAAGACCGAAGGCTCCTGGCGCTCGGGTGCGACGGGACATGCGGCCCCCAAGCTGCCGGCGGTGGCAACAGCGGCAGAGGACCCCGAGGACCGGCGCGACGTTCATGCGGTGCCCGGCGACGAAGACAGCCGCCGCCCGCCGCGGATCGATGAGGATTCGGGGGAAGCGGGAGGCGACTCCCAACCCTCACGCTGAGGCCTGGGCCGGCGTGTACGACAGACGTTCCCGCCCCGCTCTTGCCCCTCCGGCCCATGGCGCTTATCCTCCGGCGGCCCCATCCGGCTCGTGAACGGCCGGAAGCAGGGGGGCGGCGGCGCGTGCCGTCGGGTCCGGTGGAAGCGAGGTGACGACATGGGCGAGCCGCGACAGATGGGAGCGGTCAACTGGCGGGGCTTCGCGACCCTCTATTTGCGCGAGGTGCGCCGCTTCGTGAAGGTGGCGGGCCAGACCCTGACCGCACCGGTGGTGACGGGTCTGCTGTTCCTCGCGATCTTCTCGCTCGCCCTCGGCCGGGCGGTCGAGACGGTGGGCGACGTGCCCTATCTGGAATTCCTGGCGCCCGGCCTGATCATGATGCAGGTGGTCCAGAACGCCTTCGCGAACTCGTCTTCGTCGCTGATGATCTCGAAGGTGCAGGGCAATATCGTCGACGTTCTGATGGCGCCGCTTTCGGCCGTCGAGATGACGCTGGGCTATGCGCTGGGGGCGGTGACCCGCGGTGTGACCGTCGGCATCGTCCTCATCGCGGCGATGAGCCCCTTCGTGCATTTCGAATTCGCCCATCCGGGCTTCGTGATCTATCACCTGGTCGCCGCCTCGGCGATGATGGCGCTGATCGGCATTCTGGTGGGCGTCTGGGCCGACAAGTTCGACCAGATGGCGGCGATCACCAACTTCGTGATCACCCCGCTTTCCTTCCTGTCGGGCACCTTCTATTCGGTCGAGCGCCTGCCCGAAGGCTGGAGCTTTGCGGCGCATCTCAACCCGTTTTTCTATATGATCGACGGGTTCCGCTATGGCATCACCGGCCATGCCGACGGGTCGGTGCTGGCGGGCATGGCCGTGCTGGCCGGCGTCGACCTGGTGCTTGGCATCGCCTGCTGGCGGGCGCTGGCCCGCGGCTGGAAGCTCAAGGCCTGATCCGGCGGATCGTCCGCGACGGTCGTGGCCGGCAGGCCTGCCGGATGCGGCCGTCTTCGGCGTTGCGTCGACCTCTTTCCGTTCCGTCTCTCCAACCGTAATCGGTTCCGCGATGTCCTCATCCACTCTGGCGCTCGTCGTGCGGCATCCCAAGCTGAAGGCCCTCTATGGCCTCTGGCTCCGGCTGTGCGCCGGCGGCAGCTTTCCCGCTCTCGACGGCATGTCGCCGGCCGACCTCAGGCCCTGGCTCGACAACATGGCCATCCTGGGTCTGGACGAAACCGGCGGTTACGTCTATCGCTATTACAGCCCCGCTTATGCATCCGCCTTCGGCGGCGACCTGACCGGCTGCACCCTGGCCCGGATCGCGGCCGACCGGGCCGCCGTGCTTGCCGCCGAATACGATGCGGTGCGCGCCGACCGGCTGCCGGTCTCGCGGGTGTACACGGCGATGTTCGACGGCGAGCAGCAGACCTGGGAACGTCTGGTGCTGCCCTTCTTCGATCTCGACGGCGAGGTGAGCAAGCTCCTCGTCGCCGCCTACAGGGTGGACGCATGACCGCACGGCGCCCCTATACGCTGCCCGATCTGGACCCGCGCCGCGAGCCCGAGCAGGACAACGCCATGCCGCCGCGTGCCGAGGAATTCGGCCTGTGGTGCGCGATGACCGACCGCCCCTTCCGTCTGATCAAGCTGGCGCTGGACGATAGCGGTCAGCCGGAATGGGCGATCGAAGCCCATCCCGGCACCGAGCAGGCGGCCGTCATCTATGCCACCGGCACCATCGACGAGGCGCAGGCGCTGGCGGTTGCCTATGGCTTCCTGGCGGGGGTGGAATGGTCGGAAGCGGCCCTTGCCCCGGCGCTGGAGCCCGAGGATGGCGAAGACTGGCCCGACGAGGCGGAAGCTCTCGCCCTGGCTCTGTCCATGCCCCTGGTTCTGCCGCCGCCGCTGATGGAAGGCGAACTGCTGACCGCCGAGGTGATCCCGGGCGAAGAGCCGGTCTTCGACTTCCAGGCGCTGGCCGCCGCCAATGAAGCAGATGCCGAGGCAGAGGCGGTCGATATGGCCGGGCCCGTCGCTGAAGAGCCCGTCGCCGAAGAGTCTGAGACGGCACCCGTCGCTGATACCCTCGATGATGACGATGCCGACACGGATGCGGTCGAGCCTGCCGGGGATATGGCGGACGAGGACACCGCGGTCGAGCACGCGGCGGAGGATGTCTCCGAAGCGCCGGTCGATGCCGATCCGGCGTTCGATGACGCCTCTGCGGACGAGGAGGCGGATCCTCTCGACGATATCGTTGATGACGATCTCGACGACGCGGACGCCGATGATGCCTTCGAGGCCGAGGCGGATGACGTGGCGGCCGCAGGTGAAGAGGCCGGTGAGGACGGGGTAGCCGAGGACGGGGCAGCTGAGGACGAGCCGGAGAGCTGGGACGACGCCGGCCAGGATGCCGGCTATGTCCTGCCTGCCCTGGCCCTGCTGGCGACCTCGGAAGCCGAGGACGATCCGGCGCTGGACGAGGGCGTGCTGGCCGACAAGACCCGCAAGCTTGAAACCGTGCTCAGGAACTTCCGGGTGCGCGGCGAGATCATGGAGGTCCGGCGCGGACCGTTGGTGACCCTGTTCGAGCTGGAGCCGGTGCCCGGCACCAAATCCTCGACCGTGATCAACCTCGCCGACGACATCGCCCGGTCGATGAGCGCCATCACCGCGCGCATCGCCGTGGTACCCGGACGCAGCGTGATCGGTATCGAGCTGCCGAACGAGTCGCGGGCGACCGTCTATCTCCGCGAAATCCTGGCCTCGCCCGCCTATACCCAGGCGCATCACCGCCTGCCGCTGGCGCTGGGCAAGAATATCGGCGGCGAGCCGGTGGTGGTCGATCTGACCCGCATGCCGCATCTGCTGATCGCCGGCACCACCGGATCGGGCAAGTCGGTCGGCATCAATGCCATGATCCTGTCGCTGCTCTACCGGCTGCCGCCGGAACAGTGCCGGCTGATCATGGTCGACCCCAAAATGCTGGAACTGTCGGTCTATGACGAGATCCCGCATCTGCTGACCCCGGTCGTCACCGACCCCAACAAGGCGGTCGCGGCACTGAAATGGGTCGTGCGCGAGATGGAGAGCCGCTACCGCTCCATGTCGCTTTTGGGCGTGCGCAACATCGAAGGCTATAACGGCCGGGTGGCCGAGCTTGCCGAGCGCGGCGAGCAGGTGACCCGCCGGGTGCAGGTCGGCTACGACAAGGCCAAGCAGGAGCCGATCTTCGAGGAGCAGATCGTCGATCTTGAACACCTGCCCTATATCGTGGTGGTCGTCGACGAGATGGCCGATCTGATGCTGGTGGCGGGCAAGGAGATCGAGACCCTGATCCAGCGGCTGGCCCAGATGGCCCGCGCCGCCGGCATCCATCTGATCATGGCCACCCAGCGGCCCTCGGTGGACGTGATCACCGGCACCATCAAGGCCAATTTCCCGACCCGGATTTCCTTCCAGGTCACCAGCCGCATCGACAGCCGCACCATCCTGGGCGAAGCGGGGGCCGAGCAGCTTCTGGGCCAGGGCGACATGCTGTTCATGGCGGCCGGCGGGCGCATCACCCGCGTCCACGGGCCCTTCGTGAGCGATCGCGAGGTCGAAGAGGTGGTCGAGCATCTGCGCGGCCAGGGCCGGCCCGACTATGTCTACAGCGTCACCGAAGAGGATGACGGCGATGGTCCGGTCGAGGGGCTGCCCTCCGACGATGTCGCGGCCGAGGGGGAGGATGACGGCGATATCTTCGCCCAGGCAGTCTCGCTGATCCTGCGCGAAGACAAGGTCTCGGTCAGCTTCATCCAGCGCCATCTGCAGATCGGCTACAACCGTGCCGCCCGGCTGGTGGAGCGGATGGAGTCCGAGGGCATGATCAGCCCGCCCGACCATGTCGGCCGGCGCCAGATCCTGGTCAATGCCCGCAACTATTTCGCCGAGCGTCGCCAGCAGAGCTGAGCCCCGGGGCTTCACGGGGTCGCACCCCCGGTTCCGGGCTTGAACGACCGACGGGCCGTCCTATTCTCTCCCCTGACGGGAGAGGGCAGGGCGGCCCTTCACGTTTCAGGCTTGTTTGACGTTTCAGGCTCTGTGTCTCAGCCGGAAAGGCGCGCATCATGACCATCGGCAGGATCCTGGCGGCAGGTATCGCCGTAACCGCGGCGGCCACGATCGCGGCTGTGGCGGTGCTGCCGGCCTCTGCCCTGCCGCGCAGCACCGGCGGTGAGGCGTCGACACAGGCGACGGCGGAGGTGGGCGGCATGACGGCCTATGATTTTTCCCTGCCGGCGATCGATGGCGGCACGATCGACATGGCGGCCTGGCGCGGCCAGCCGCTGCTGATCGTCAACACCGCCTCGCTCAGCGGCTTCACCCGGCAGTATGAAGGGCTGGTGAAGCTCTGGCAGGACTATCGCGACCGCGGCCTGGTGGTGGTCGGCGTCCCCTCGGGTGATTTCGGCGGCCAGGAATACGACGAGGCCGGTCGCACCAGGGAATTCTGCACCGTCACCTATGGCGTCGATTTCCCGCTGGCGGAAAAGCAGACGGTGCGCGGCAACGAGGCGCATCCGCTGTTTCGCTGGCTGACCGCCTCGCTTGGCGACGACGCGGCGCCGCGCTGGAATTTCCACAAATACCTGATCGATGCCCAGGGCCGGGCGGTAAAGAGCTGGCCCTCGCGGGTGGAGCCGACCGATCGTGAGATCGTCTCGGCGATCGAAGCCGTCCTGCCTCGGCGGCAGGCCAGACTGGACTGAGCCCCCTTCAGAGGGCCAGGCTCCCTTCAGACGTCCCGGGGCATCGTGCCGCCCGAAAGCCGCCGCGCTGCAATCCGGGCGAAGCGCAGGGTCAGCGCCTTGCGGCGGGCAGGGGCGAGCGGCGGGCGTGGTTTCGCCTCGCGCAGGATCGCCGCCTCGAAGGCGTCGGCCAGGATCAGCCCCTCGTCTTCGGGCAGGATCTGCTGCGGAAAATCCGGGGCGACGGCGAACAGGAAACGGTCGGCCCAGCCGGCATATTCCGGCCATTTCCGGTCGGTGCGAAAATCCGCGGCGCCGCTCTTGATCTCGATCAGCGTGAACTGCCCCTTGGCGTCGAGCGCCATCAGATCGGCCCGCCGACCCGAGGCGAGCGGAAATTCGGCGAGCACGGCCATATCCATCGCCTCTTCCAGCATCCGCCTGGTTCCGGCGGCCACCATGGCCGCGATGCCCGCGACCGAATTGCCGGCAGCGGGGGTCTTCGCCTCGTCGTCCATCACAATCTGTAGGCCTCTGCAAGTCTGACGGCGGTTTCGATCGCAAGCGCATGGCGGCGTGCCAGGGCCTCGACATCCTCGTCATAGCCGCCACCCAGCACCGTGGCCACCGGAATGCCACGGGCGAGACACCGGTCGAGCACGAGATGCTCTCGGGCGGCCAGGCCGCGATCGGTCAGCGCCAGCCGGCCCAGCCGGTCGTCCCGATGCGGATCGACCCCCGCCAGATAGATGACCAGATCCGGCCGGGGCGCGTCCAGAAGCCCGGGCAGGGCGTCTTCCAGCTGATCGAGATAGGCCGCGTCGCCGGTGCCGTCCGGCAGCTCGATATCGATGGTGCTGCGGGCCTTGCGGACCGGGAAGTTGCGGGCCCCGTGCATCGAGAAGGTCACCGCCCAGGGCTGATCCTCCAGAATGCGGGCGGTGCCGTCGCCCTGATGAACATCCAGGTCGATGATCACCACCCGTCCGGCCCGCCCCGTGGCATGTGCGTGACAGGCGGCCACGGCGACGTCGTTGAACACGCAGAACCCGGCACCGAAACCCGCATGGGCATGATGGCTGCCGCCGGCGGTGTTGCTGGCGATGCCGCGGGCCAGGGCTGCCTCGACCGCCGCGACCGTGCCGCCCACCGATGCCGTCGCCCGCATCACCACCGGCGGGGTGACGGGCACGCCGATGCGGCGGATCGCCGTCGGATCCAGCCGGCAGGCCAGCACGTCGGCGACGTAATCGGGCGTATGGGCCCGCTCCAGCAGGGCCGCCTCGGCAGGTTCAGGCACGATATGGCAAAACCTGTTGGCGAACGGCCCCCGGTCCAGATGCGCCTTCAGGGCCGCGAACTTGCCGATCGGGAAACGGTGTCGTGGCGGGAAGGGCACAGTGTAGCAGGAATGATGCACCAAGCTCAGACTCATTCGACGCAACCCTTGACCTGACCCCGTGTCGCGAAACATTAAGGATGCTGTGACAATATGTGGCGTCAATCCGGTCCGCCCATCATGGATCGTAAAACGGCCGCAGGAGTTGAGCGACGGAGGGCACGCCGGAGGCCGCCCGTCGCGAAGCCCGATCGGCCGGAACGGCGCCGGTTGCCTGTTTTTCCCGGCCGGTTTCGGGAGTATTCTCGAAGCCGCGCCTTCGTGCGAAGCCTGCCGCCATTCCCCTCGCCGGGCGGCGTGGAGAAGGTGCAGGCTCGCGAAGCACAGCGGGGGTTGCATGATCTCCGAATGGCAGCGTGAGCTGCGGTGCCCGACCGTCTGAAACCCGGCCGGATACCGGAAATCACGCGCCAGAAGCCCTGATGCAGGCCGTGTTCTATGGTGGGCATCAAGGGTGACGAAAAAGCCACGACGATGACTCGGGCATCATCTGCCGTATTCGATAGGATGCCCGGCAACCACCCCAACGGCTTCACCAAGGAGGGTAATCCATAATGAACGCGCTGAACCGCATTGCCGTGGTCGGCCTCGTTGCCGGCAGCATCTCTGCCTGCGGTCTGATCGACCCCGACAGCATCGCGCAGACCCCGGCCCCGGCCGATCCGTTCCTGGCGGCGCTGTCGGACGAGTATCTGGCGCTGGCCCGCGCCGAGCGCGCCGAGTTCGACTGGGTCGACGGCGACGTCTTCGCGCAGAAGGGCGAGTGGGCCCGCGAAGGCACCATGGTGCCGCCGGAGCAGCTCTCCGACTGGTACCTGCCGGCCGCCTCGGTTCCGGCCCTGTCCTCGGCCCGTCAGCGCCTGATGACGCAGCTGAACGGCGGCGCCACCTCGGCCAAGCCGGTTGCGGCCGCCAAGGCCCAGGCCGGCTTCGACTGCTGGGTCCAGGAGCAGGAAGAGAACCATCAGCCCGAGGACATCGCGGCCTGCCGCAAGATGTTCGAGGATGCGATGGCCGAGCTCGAGGCCAAGGCCGCCCCGGCGCCGCAGCCGGTCGCCGTGGTGAAGCCGGTCGAATTCCAGATCTTCTTCCCGTGGGACAGCGCCCAGCTGCACGGCCAGGCCTATGACATCATCCGTGATGCGGCCCAGGCCTATAAGGAGCGCAAGTCGGTCGCGCTGCGTCTCGACGCGCACACCGACCGTTCGGGCCCGATCCCGTACAACGACCGGCTGTCGACCCGCCGCGCCGAGTCGGTGACCGCCGAGCTGGTGAAGCTGGGCGTGCCGCGCAACGCGATCACCGCCGTTGCCCATGGCGAGCGTGACGTGCCGGTGCCGACCGCCGACGGCGTGCGCGAGCAGCGCAACCGCGTCGTGATCATCCGTCTGGCGCAGTGATCCCGGCGGATCCTGACCGATGCCGGCCCGGGTGACCGGGCCGGAGATCGCGAAGACGACAGAAAGGGTGGATCCGCTCCGGCGGGTCCACCCTTTTTTCGTCGGGGGACGTGGCCCTGCGGGTTTCACGGTGCGGGTGCAGCCATTCGGGCCGTGACATGTTCTGTCACCGGACAACCGGGCCGGGATCAGGCATGGTGGGCTCGGAACATCTGACAGACCGTATCCTGGTCCCCGGGGAGAGAGGCGCGGATGATGAAGAAGATCCTGATTGCAGCTGGGGTGCTGGTGGTCGTGCTGGCCGGCGCCGCGATCGCGGCTCCCTTCCTGATCCCGACCGAGGCGATCGTGCAGCGGGTTACCGCCGAGGTGGAGGCCCGCACCGGGCGCAAGCTGGTGATCGAGGGGGATGTCGGACTGAACGTTCTGCCCGATCTTGCGGTCCGGGTGGACGGCGCCCGCTTCGCCAATGCCCCCTGGTCGGATGCCGGCGACATGGCGCGTATCGGCCAGCTTCAGGTCGAACTCGCCCTCTGGCCGCTGCTGTCGGGCGATGTTCAGGTTCGGCGTTTCGTGCTGGACGAGCCGGTGATCCGGCTGGAGCGCAACGCCGATGGCGCGGCCAACTGGCAGATCCATGCAGGCGGACAGACGAGCACGGGCACCCTGACGCCGGCGGCACCCGCGGCCGGCGGGTCGGCCCCGGCTGCCCCGGCTGCAACGCCGTCTTCCGGTGGCGGGCTCTCGGGTCTCAGCCTCGGCGAGGTGAAGATCACCAACGGCACGGTCATCTACACCGATGCCATGAGCGGCACCGACGAGCGGCTCGACGATGTGAACCTGACCCTTGCCGCCCCCGATCTCGAGAGCAGCCTGACGCTTGCGGGCGATGCCAGCTGGCGGGATCAGCCGGTGACGATTTCGGCCGAGGCGGGGCAGACCCGGGCGGTGCTTGAAGGCGGCAAAACCCCCGTCAGCCTGGATCTCGGCCTGGGTGAGGGCAAGATCCATCTCGCAGGCGATGCCAATCTTGGTGCCTCTCCGGGCTTCAACGGGACGGCCGGGCTGTCGCTGCCCGATCTCCGGTCGATCATCGCCGCCGCGGCCCCCGGGCCGACCCTGCCGGATGGCGTCGCCACCCGGCTGAACCTCGACGGCAGGATCGACGCCACGGCGACGCGGGTCGCCCTCACCGACATGAAACTGGGTGTCGACGACATCGAGGCCACGGGCTCGCTCTCGGCCGATATCGCAGGGCCGCGCCCGAAGATCACCGCCGGCCTGACCACCGGCGATCTGGTGCTTGATCGCTATGTCGCAGGCGGATCATCGGAGGCCGGTGCCGGGAACGGCGCGGCCGGGACGGACAAGGCCGCGGGCGGCTGGAGCGACGATCCGATCGATCTCTCCGCCCTGGGGCTGCTCGATGCCGATGTCACGCTGAATGCGACCTCGGTCAGCCTCGGCGATACCAAGCTGGGGGCGACCGAGCTCCGCCTGGCCCTCGATGACCGGCGGGCGCGGATCGAGGTGCCGAAGACCACGCTTTATGGCGGCAGCGGTTCGGCGACCATCGGCCTGGACGGCCGGGCGGCGCCTGCGTCGATGAACGTCAAGGCCACCTTCAGCGGTCTCGACATGCTACCGCTGCTGAAGGCGGCCGCCGGTTTCGACCGTCTTGAAGGCAAGGGCCGGCTGGAGGCCGATCTGACGGCGCGCGGCAACAGCCAGCGTGCCCTGATCGGGGCGCTCGGCGGCAAGGGGCTGTTCGAATTCACCGACGGCGCGATCCGCGGCATCAACATCGCGGCGCTGATCCGTGATCCGACCGGTGCCCTGCGCGGCGAGACGTCCGATGCGCGCAAGACCGATTTCGCCCGCCTGGCCGGGACCTACACCCTCGACAAGGGCATCCTGACCAATCGCGACGCCGAGATGCAGGCGCCGCTGCTGCGGGTCGGCGGGCAGGGGACGGTCGATCTGCCGGCGCGGCGGATCGACTATCGCATCGAGCCCAAGGCCGTGGCCAATCTGGAAGGCCAGGGCGGACAGACCGGGCTTTCTGGCGTGATGGTGCCGGTTCTGGTTCAGGGCCCCTGGGACAACCTGTCGTTCCGGCCCGATCTGGAAGGGACGGTCAAGCGCACGCTCGAAGATCCCGACGCCAGGCGCAAGGCGCTCGACGACGTGCGCTCGGGCAATTTCGGCGATGCGCTGAAGGGGCTTCTGGGGCGCTGAGATCGTCCCGGGCGCGGGCCGTAAGGATCGCGCAAGCCGTGGGTAAGTGGGGTGAAAGCCCGCATGGGTAGGCTGATGACGTGGCGCGGGACGGTGCCGTCTGCGCCGCCACATCGGATCAGCTTCCCAACTGCCCTCTGGAGTCTCTCCCCATGTCGTTTGCCCGTCTGTTTGCCGCCGTCGCGGCCCCCGCCGCGGTTCTGACCATCCTGGCCGCACCGGCCCTGGCCAGCACGACCTGCACCAGTGCCCCCAAGGACAAGTGGATGTCCGAAGACCAGATGAAGGCGAAGATCGCCGAGATGGGCTACAAGGACATCCGCACCTTCAAGACCACCAAGGGCAATTGCTACGAGATCTATGGCCACGACAAGGAAGGCCGGAAGGTCGAGGTCTATTTCGACCCGACCGATGGCCATATCGTGAAGCAGGAGATCGATTGAGCCATGGCTGCGGGGATCGAGGCGGCCGCACGGCCGGGCGGGCCCGGGGTCCGGGTCTGGGATCCGGTCGTGCGTGCCTTCCACTGGATGACGGTCGTGGGCTGCGTGCTCGATCTGGGGCTGCTTGAAGAAGGCGAAGCTCCGCATCGTCTGGTCGGCTATGTGCTGGCGGGGGTGCTGGCCATACGGATCCTCTGGGGATTCGTGGGCACGCGTCATGCGCGCTTCGCCGACTTCATCCCCGCGCCGCGTCGGCTTGCCGGCTATCTCCGGGACCTTCTGGCCGGACGCGCGCGCGACTATGTCGGACACAATCCGGCGGGTGCGGTCATGATGCTGGCGCTGATGGCCCTGCTGGCCGTGGTCACGGTGACGGGCATCATGACGACCACCGATACCTTCTGGGGTATCGAGTGGGTGGAAGGGCTTCATGAGGCCGCGGCCGAGGCGATCATTCCGCTCGCCCTGGTCCATGCTGCGGTTGCGATCCTGGAGAGCCTGTTCGGCCGGGTCAATCTGGTCGCAGCCATGGTCACCGGCCGCAAGCGCTGGCGCCGCTGAGCCGCTCCGCCCGGCTACCCCTATCTGCTGTCGCCGCATCGCCGCGCCCCGCGCGGCGGTGCGGTTTTTTTCGGCAGGGGACGCCTGGAAAGGCGGGATCGCATGCACCTTGGTCGGCAGCACTTTGCGGCCGGTGGCGACGGCGCTAGGCTGTCGAGCCACCCTTGCCGGTGGCAGATCGCCCGTGCCCGGAGCCGCCCTTCATGACCGAAGTCGACATTGCCCCCGATATTGGCGTCAGCCTCCAGCTCGTGGTTGCGACGGCAGCGATCCTCGGCAATATCGCACTGCATACAATTGCGACCGTTGCAGTGATCGCCGGGCTCCGGCGCTTCGAGCCGACGATGTCGAAACTTCTGGGCGATGCCTTTATTGCGGTTCCGATGATGGTTGCGGCCGCCACCCTGGGGATGCTGGTCGCCCATACCATCGAGATCTGGGGCTGGGCGGTGATGCTGCTCTGGCTGGGTGAGTTCTCGAACCTCGAATCCGCGCTCTATTTCTCGGTGGTGACCTTCAGCACGCTTGGCTATGGCGATATCGTGCTCGACCACCAGTGGCGGCTGCTGGGGGCGATGGCCTCGGTCAACGGTATCATCCTGTTCGGCTGGACCACCGCCGTGGTGGTGGCGGTGCTGACCAGCGCGATCGAGCGCCATGACGAGCGCCGGTCGGCGCGCAAGGCGCGGGAGGGCCAGCCCGAAGGGCATCATGCCTGGCAGCCCTGGCATCCGCATGCCCCATGGCGGCCGCATATTCAGGACGTGCGCCACCGCGCCGACCATATCTCGGACCATAACGCCGGCGCGGGCGACTGATCGGGCCCCCGCGCTCAGGGCACCGGCGGCGGGTTGCGGGCGGCCATGGTCCGCTGCTGATGCCAATAGGGATAGGGTGGGCTGACGGCGCTGGCGGCGTCGAGGCGGGCAATCTGGTCGGTGTCGAGCATGATCTCGCCTGCCGTCAGATTGGCCGCCAGCTGCTCCGGCGTGCGGGCGCCGATCACCAGTCCGGAAATCCCCGGCCGGCCCAGCAGCCAGGCGAGGGCGAGGCGGGGAATGCTGTGCCCCGTCTCGGCCGCCAGGGCCTCGAGCACGTCGGTGATGGCATAGAGCCGTTCGTCCGGCACCTGCCAGCTGGCATCGGTCGCGGCCCGGCTGTCGGCCGGTGCCGGGCGGTTGCGGCCGACACGGCCCGAGAGCCTGGCCCCGCCGAGGGGGCTCCAGACCAGGGTGCCGACCTTCTGGTCGAGCCCGAGCGGCATCAGCTCCCATTCGGCATCCCGGGCGACGAGGGAATAGTAGACCTGGTGCGCCACCGGCCGTGGCAGACCCAGGCGGTCGGCCGCCGCCAGCATCTTCATCAGGTGCCAGCTGGAATAGTTCGAGACCCCGGCATAGCGGATCTTGCCGTCACGGATCAGCGTGTCCAGCGCATGCAGCATCTCGTCGACCGGCGTCACCGCATCGAAAGCGTGAAGCTGGTAGAGGTCGATCCGGTCGGTGCCAAGCCGCTTCAGGCTCGCCTCGCAGGAGGCGATGATCCGGCTGCGCGAGGTGCCGAGATCATTGGGGCCGGGCCCCAGCGCCATGCCGGTCTTGGTCGCGATCAGCAGCTGGTCGCGCCTGCCGCGGATCGCCTGCCCCAGGATTTCTTCCGACCGGCCGAGCGAGTAGCTGTCGGCGGTGTCGAACATGGTGCAGCCGGCATCCAGCGCCAGATCGACCAGCCGGGTGGCCTCCGCCACCCCCGTCTCCCCCCATTTGCGGAAGAACTCGGTGCCGCCGCCGAAGGTGGCGGTGCCCAGGATCAGTGCCGGGACCTTCAGCCCCGAACCGCCGAGCGTGCGGTATTCCATGGATCGTCCTCCCCGGTTGCGGTCTGCCGCGCAAGGCGGCAAACCCGCAGCAGAGCGGAAGCGGACGGTCGGGTCACCCCCAAATCGGCCGGGGGGCAGCCTGAGCGGAATTCACCCTGGTGAGGGATCAGCCCTGGCGCAGCCGCGCCACCAGCCCCTCGGCCCCGGCCGTGACCTGGGCCCAGGTGAGGTCGAAGCCTGCGTCTGCGCCGTAATAGGGATCGGCCACCGCCTGCCCCAGCCGGCCGGGGACATGATCCAGCATCAGCGACATCTCTGCCGTGGCCCCGGCGGGGGCTAGGCGGCGCAGCGCCTCCAGATTCTCGTGATCCATGGCGACCAGATGGGTGAAGCGGGTGAAGTCGGATCCCTTCACCTGACGGGCACGATAGCCGCTGATATCGATGCCGTGACGGGCGGCCACGGCCCGGGCCCGTCCGTCGGGCATCTCGCCCGCATGCCAGCCGCCGATGCCGGCGGAGTCGATCACCACCTCCAGCTCCGCCGCCGCGGCCGCCCGGCGCATCGCGGCTTCGGCAAGAGGAGAGCGGCAGATATTCCCCAGGCAGACGAACAGAATGGCGGGCGGTGTGGTGGCCATGATCGGGTTCCGGTGACGGTGGCTGGCATGAAGCTTTCTCTGCCGCATTGCGGCGAAAGGAGCAAGTCTCCGCCTTGTGATGCCGCGCCGGCAGCCTTACCAATAGATGGAGGCGGTGGCGGATGGCACGACCCCGCGGAAGAGCAGGGAGCAGGGTGTGAGCGACGACGACGGCATGACGCGCGGTCCCGCCAGGGCGGCCAACGGCAACGGGTCCGACGCAGCCCTGAAAGACGACATCCGCTTCCTCGGCCGGATCCTGGGCGACATCGTCCGCCTCAACGAGGGGGCGGAGGTCTTCGATCTGGTGGAGCGGATCCGCCAGACATCGATCCGCTTCCATCGCGACGAGGATCGTGCCGCCCATGACGAACTCGATGCGCTGCTGGGTGGCATGGACACGGTGCAGGGGCTGAAGATCGTCCGCGCCTTCAGCTATTTCTCCCATCTCGCCAACATCGCCGAGGATCAGGACCGGTTGCGCCAGTCGCGCGCCGGCATGCCCGACGGCGACGGTCCGGCGGCCGGAACGCTCGACTATGCGATGGCGCGCGCGGCGACCGACGGGCTCGATCCCGATCGGCTGGCGGCCTTTTTCGACACGGCGCGGGTGGGGCCGGTGCTGACCGCCCATCCGACCGAGGTGCGCCGCAAGAGCACGCTGACGCGTGAGGCGGAAATCGCCCGCCTGCTCGACCGCCGCGACCGCGAGCGGCCGCAGGGCGAAGAGGCGGCGGCGATCGAGGAAGAGGTCACCCGGGCGGTGCTCACCCTCTGGCAGACCGCCATGCTGCGCCGCACCCGCCTGACCGTGATCGACGAAGTGGTCAACGGGTTGAGCTATTACGACGAGACCTTCCTGACCGAGGTGCCGGCCGTTCACGCCCGGGTGGAAGACATGCTCGCCCGCCGCGCCGGCAGCACCGCCGAGGCGCGGGCGGGTGTCGCCTCGTTCCTGAAGATGGGCAGCTGGATCGGCGGCGACCGCGACGGCAACCCGTTCGTGACCGCCGACGTGTTGCGCACGACCATGCGGCTGCACACCCGCCAGGCGATGAAATTCTATCTTGCCGAATTGCACGAGCTGGGGGCCGAACTCTCGCTGTCGGCGACGCTGGTGCCGGTGAGCGACGATCTGGCGGCGCTGGCTGCGGCCTCGCCGGTGACGCCCGAACATCAGCGCCAGGAACCCTATCGCCTGGCGGTGGCCGGCATTCATGCCCGGATGGCGGCGACGGCGGTGGCCCTCGACGCGGCCGATGCGGTGACCCGCCCGGTGCCCGCGGCGCCGCGCTATGCCGATCCGGCCGGGCTTGCCCGGGATCTCGACATCGTTCATGAGAGCCTGGTGGCCAATGGCTCGGTTCTGCTCGCCCGCGGCCGGCTGCGGCGTCTGAGGCGGGCGGTCGACTGTTTCGGCTTCCATCTGGCGGTGCTTGATCTGCGCCAGAATTCGGCGGTGCATGAACGCACGGTGGCCGAGCTGCTGGAGGTGGCCGCCCCCGGCACCGACTATCTGTCGCTGGACGAGGAGGCACGCATCGCGGTTCTGGAGCGCGAGCTTGCGACCACCCGGCCGCTGGTGTCACCCTTCGCAAAATATTGCGAAGAGACCACGGCCGAATTCGCAATCTTCGCAGAGGCGGCGGCGACCCATCGCCGCCTCGGGCCCCAGGCGATCGAGAACGTGATCATCTCGAAGACCGATGGGGCTTCGGACCTGCTGGAACTGGCGCTGCTGCTGAAGGAGGTCGGGCTGGTGCGGCCCGATGGAACCGCCGCAGTGAATATCGTGCCGCTGTTCGAAACCATCGCCGACCTCAGGGCCGCACCGCAGATCATGCGGCGGGTCTTTGCCTGCCCGGCCTATCGCCGCCTCGTCGCCTCGCGCGGTGAGATGCAGGAGGTCATGCTGGGATATTCCGACAGCAACAAGGATGGCGGTTTCGTCACCTCGCGCTGGGAACTCTACAAGGCGGAGACGGAGCTGGTCGCCTGCTTCCGCGAGGCCGGGGTGGCGCTGCGCCTGTTCCACGGGCGCGGCGGGTCGGTCGGCCGGGGCGGCGGGTCGGCCTATGACGCGATCCTGGCCCAGCCGGCCGGCGCTGTGGGCGGCCGGATCCGGGTCACCGAACAGGGCGAGATCATCTCAAGCAAATACGCCAATCCGGGCCTCGGCCGGCGCAACCTCGAAACCTTCGTCGCCGCCACGCTGGAAGCGAGCCTTCTGCCGCAGCCGGCCTGCGCCGATCTCGACGCCGACATGGCGGCGATGGAAGAGCTGTCCGACACCGCCTTTGCCGCCTATCGGGCCCTCGTCTACGAAACGCCCGGCTTTGAAGACTATTTCTGGGCCTCGACCGTCATCACCGAGATCGCCTCGCTCAATATCGGCAGCCGTCCGGCCTCGCGCAGCCGCACGCGGCGGATCGAGGATCTGCGTGCGATCCCCTGGGTGTTCTCGTGGTCGCAGTGTCGGGCGATGCTGCCCGGCTGGTACGGGTTCGGGGCGGCGGTGACCGCCTGGCGTGACCGTCATGGCGATGCCGGGCTCGACCGGTTGCGGCGGATGTATCGCGACTGGCCCTTCTTCACCACGCTGCTGTCGAACATGGAGATGGTGCTGGCCAAGACCAGCATGGCGATCGCCTCCCGCTATGCCGAACTGGTGCCCGACGAGGCGCTGCGCGAGGCGGTGTTCGGCCGGATCCGTGCCGAATGGCAGTCGTCCGAGGCGGCACTTCTGGCGATCACCGGTCAGACGATGGTGCTGGAGCGGACGCCGCAGCTGGCGCGGTCTATCCGCGACCGCTTCCCCTATCTGGATCCGCTGAACCATGTTCAGGTCGAAATGTTGCGCCAGCACCGGTCGGAGGCGGGCAGCGACCGCCATCTCTCCGGCATCCATCTCACCATCAACGGGATCTCGGCCGGGCTGCGCAACAGCGGCTGACCCCGCAGATCCGGGGAGGCATGTCTCCGGTGCATGACATCGACACCGCGCTGCTGCGCAGTTTCGTTTCTCTGGCGGAAACGCGCAGCTTTTCGCGCACCGCCGAACGGGTCGGACGGTCGCAATCGGCCGTCAGCACCCAGATCCGCAAGCTGGAGGATCTGGTCGGCTGCACCCTCTTCGACCGGGACAAGCGCAATGTTCGCCTGACCCGCGAGGGCGAGGTGCTGCTGGGCTATGCCCGCCAGATGATCCGGCTGTCGGATACGATGCTCGACCGGTTCCGCACGCCCGAGATCGCGGGCGAGGTCCGCTTCGGCTCGCCCGAAGACTTTGCCACGCGCTATCTGCCCGAGATCCTGGCGGCCTTCGCGGCCGCCCATCCCCGCATCCGGCTGGATGTGAACTGCGATCTGACCCTGCATCTGATCGACGGGCTGAAGGCCGGGCGCTACGACCTGATCGTCATCAAGCAGGATCCCGACGATCTGCATGCCGACAGCATCCGGCTCTGGCGGGAACATCTGGTCTGGGTCGGCGGGCCGGAGATGAGCCCCGAGACCCCCTTTGCCGAGGTGGCCGAGGCGGCATCGTCCGACCCGCTGCCGCTGGTGCTGTCGCCGCCGCCCTGCGTCTACCGGGCCCGTGCGACCCGCGCGCTGGCCGAAATCGGCCTGCCCTGGACGGTGGCCTATTCCAGCCCGAGTTTTGCCGGTGCGGTCGCGGCGGTGAAGGCGGGGCTGGGCTTCACCGTGCTGCCCCGGACCATGGTGCCCGAGGGGTTGGTGGGGTTCGATTCCCGCCGCGGATGGCCGGCGCTCAGCGATGCCGAGATCTGCCTGCTGTCGGTGCCGCGGCCGGATCCGGCCACCGATGCCCTTGCCGGCTTCATCCGGGAACGGGTCCAGACTTATCGATAAACGTGATAAGATTGATTAGATAAATCCGTTTCACGGATTTTTCTGCATATGCGAAAAGCGGTCACGTCCCCACGCAATGGAGGTGTCCGCAGATGACCGGTTTTCAGACAGCGACCCGCAGCGTTCAGTCCCTGCCGCAGGCTCCCGGCCGTCGCCCGGGGCTTCGTCATCTGACCGGCGCTGCCGCGCTGGCGGCAGTGGTTGCGCTTGTGGCGCTGCCGGTCGGGGACGGCATCGTCCTCGGCCCGCTCACCATCGACAGGGCAGCGCTCTTCCTGGCCACGGCCGTGTTGGGCCTGTCCGCCCTGGTCCAGGGCTTCGCCTGGCGCTACATGGACGGCGATCGCGACCGTCGCGGCTTCGATCTCCGGCTCGGCATCCTGACGCTTGCCGCCCTGGTCCTGGCCGCCGCAGACCACATGCTGGCCTTCCTGGCCGCCTGGTCGGTGGTGGCACTGGTGCTGCCGCGGGCGATCGGCCATGCCCGGGGCTGGGCGGCCGCCGATGCCGCGGCGTCCCTTGCGCGCCGCAGCCTGATCGGCGGCACGGTGCTTCTGGGGGGTGGCCTGCTTCTGCTCTGGCTGGCCACGGGCGGGCACCGCTTCTCAGGCCTCGCAGCCGGGCTGCCTGCTGCGGATCCGATGATCATCGCGCTGGCGGCGCTGGCCCTGGTGGCTGCGGTGGTGGTGCAGTGTGCGCTGCCGCCCGCCCATGGCTGGCTGATGGCCTCGATGACCGCGCCCACCCCCGTCTCCGCCTTCATGCATGCGGGCCTGGTCAATGCCGGCGGCATCCTGATGCTGCGGACCCTGCCGGTCGTTGAAGCGGTGCCGGCGGCAACCGTCGCGGCCTTCGCCATGGGCAGCCTTGCGATGCTGATCGGGGCGGCCGCGTCCCGGGCCCAGACGGGTGTGAAGCGGGGGCTGGCAGCCTCTACCAGCGCGCAGATGGGCTATATGACGGTCCAGGCCGCGCTGGGCTTCCCCGGCGCCGCTCTTGCCCATCTGGTGCTGCACGGGCTCTACAAGGCGAGCCTCTTCCTGGGGGCGGGCTCGGCGCTGGCCGGTGCCCATGCACCCCGGGCGTCGGTGCCGGTGACGGCGTCCCGCCTGATGCTCGCCTGGCCTGCGGCCATCGCCGCCGGCGCCGGCTTCGCCCTGGTGACCGGCAAGCTCGACGCCACGCTTGGGGGCCGGGCCGATACCGGCGCCATCCTGGTGGCGATCGCGGGCCTGGCCGGGCTGCAGCTCGCGACCGGTGTGCTGCGCACCGGGGCCCGGACCATGGTGGTGCTGCTCGCGCTGCCGGTGGCGGCCCTGATCGCCGGCGGTCTCTACGGCGCCGTCATCCTGATCGTCGATGCCCTGACGGGCGTCGCGGCGGCACCGCAGCCGCTCGCCCTGTATCACCTTCTGCTGCCGGTGGCGCTGCTCATGGGCTGGGGCGGAATCGCCCTCGGCCTCGATCGCCGGGCCGCCGCTGCCTGGACCTTCTTCGCCACGGCGGCACGGCCCGCCGCTGCCACCACCTCCTCCGTCACGAAGGGTGCTTCCCATGCCTGAGACCGCACGGCTCCTGGCCGAGATCGAAGCCGCTGCCGCCTGCATCGCTCCCTGGCGGCCCCTCCACACCATGATTGCCATCAACCCCCTTCAGGGGCTTGAGGATCTGCCCTTCGAGGCGGCGACCGCCGAGGCGGCCCGGCTGTTCGGCGGCCGGCCCTGGCCCGATGCCGGGATGGTGGCCCCGGCCCTGGCGGATGGCCGGATCTCGGCCCCGGTGCTGACGGTTGCGGCGCTGCGCCATGGCCGGCCGGAGCTGGCCGACCCCGACCGGTTGATCAAGGCCCTGCAGCACGAGGTCGTGCCCGGCCGGCGGGCGGCCACCGGCGCCGCCGCAGATCTCGACCGGCTGACCGGCTTCTGGCTCGCGGCCTTCCTCGACCAGGGGCAGGCGACATGGGCGATGCCGGATCGGGAGCTGGGCTTCTACCGGGCCTGGCGGCGGCTGGCGCGCCATGATCGGGCGATCCCCGAGCGGCGGCGGATCGACCAGCTGCCGGACGATCCGGCGGTGCTGGTCCACCAGCGGCTGGCCGGGTTGGACATCGCAACCCGCGAGGGGATCATCCGGGCCCATCTGGTGGCCCTGCCGGGCTGGGTTGCGCATCTGCGCTGGCGGGTGGCCGAAGGGGGGCATCATCCCTGGAACGCCGTCGCTCCCGCCTCTCTGCTCGACTATGTGGCGGTGCGGCTGGCGCTCGCGGATCTGCTGGGGGTGACCCTGCCGCCGGTCGCGGCGCCGGCCGGGCCCGCGGACAGGCGGCTGCGCGCGCCGGCCGGTCTGGTGGCGCTGGAAGCCTGGGAGGAAAGCCACCGCCAGCGGCTGCTGACCATGTTGACCGCCACCCCGCCCGTGGCGGATGCTGCGGGGGCGGACCAGCCTCTCGGCCAGATCGTTCTCTGCATCGACGTGCGCTCGGAAGTGCTGCGGCGGCATCTGGAGGCGACGGGCCCCTGGGCGACGCTGGGCTTCGCCGGCTTCTTCGGCGTCCCGGTCGCGGTGCGGCCCTTCGGCGAGGATGACCCGCATGCCTCCTGCCCGGTGCTGCTCCGGCCCCGTCATCTGGTCGACGAACACCCGCTGCCCGAGGCGGCGGATCTGGCGGCGCGGCATCTTGCCGGTCGGCGGCGGCTGGGCGGGCTGAAGTCTCTGGTCAAGGAGCTGAAGGCGGGCGTTGCCGGCAGCTTCGGCTATATCGAAGCGACGGGCCTTGCCCATGGTGCGGCCATGATGCTGCGCACGCTGAGCCCCCGGCTGGCGGAGCGGCTGTCCACCGGCTTCGGCCGGGCCGTCATGCCTGAGGTGTCGGTGGTGCCGGGCCTGGATCTGCATCACGACCATGATCACGACCATGATCATCACCACCACCATGACGACGCCGAGGATCTGATCCTGGGGCTGTCGCCTGCCGAGCAGGCCTTCTTCGCCGAGGGGGCGCTGCGGGTGATGGGCCTGACCAAGGGCTTCGCCGAGCTGGTGGTCTTCTGCGGTCATGGCGGTCATACGGTCAACAACGTCTTCGCCTCGGGCCTGGATTGCGGCGCCTGCGGCGGCAATCGGGGCGGGCCCAACGCCCGGATCCTGGCGGCGCTGCTGAATGCGCCGGCGGTGCGGGCGGCGCTGGTGGAGCGGGGCATCGTGATCCCCGAGACCACCCGCTTCCTGTCGGCAGAGCACGACACCACCACCGATCGGGTCTCTCTCGATCCCGATCCGGTGGCGGCGTCCCGGCAGAGCTTCCGGCGGCTGCAGGCCGATCTGGACCGGGCGCGGCGGGCGGCGGCTGCCGAGCGGGCGTCGCACCTGACCGATGCCGATCCGGCCGATCCGGTCCGGGCGGTGGAAAAGCGGGCCGCCGACTGGTCCGAAGTCCGGCCTGAATGGGCGCTGGCCGGCAATGCCGCCTTCATCGTCGGCGATCGGGCGCTCACCCGCCATCTCGACCTTGGCGGGCGGACCTTCCTGCATTCTTATGACTGGCAGGCGGATGCCGACGGCCGGCTCCTGGAGGTGATCCTGACCGCGCCGATGGTGGTCGCGGAGTGGATCAACACCCAGTATCTGTTCTCGACGCTCGACAACGACACCTGGGGGGCAGGGTCGAAGACCATCCACGATCCGGTGGCGGGTCTCGGCGTGCTGAAGGGCAATGGCCCCGATCTCGCCGTCGGTCTGCCGCTCCAGTCGGTGATGGTGGCGGACGGGCAGATCCGGCACGAGCCGCTTCGGCTGATGGCCGTGGTCCAGGCGCCGCGCGCCCGGGTGGAGGCGGCCATCGAACGCCATGCCGTGCTCTCCACCCTGTTCGACAATGGCTGGGTCGCGCTCGCGGTGCTCGATCCCGAAACCGGATGCAGCTGGCGGCGCGACCGCAGCGGCACCTGGCTGCAGGCGCTGCCCGAACAGGCACCCGAGGCGATGTCCGAGAGTGGTGCCCTCGCCTCCGCCACCCCGATTCCGGCCTGAACCGATGTCAGATCCGACCCCGATCCGATCCCGAGGAGACGTACCCATGACTGACTCAGCTGTTTCCGATCAGATCCTGTTCCACCCGCTGAAGAAGATCGAGATCATCGTCACCGGTGAGACCGAGCCCTTCGTCCGGCGTCTTCTGGATGACTCCGGCGTCTCCGGCTACACCCTCATCCGCGACGTCGCCGGCAAGGGGCATCATCGCTTCCAGGAGGGGCGGCTGCTGTTCAACGACCAGGCCAGCCTGGTGATGCTGCTCGCCGTGGCGCCCGAGAATGCCATCCGCCGGATCGCCGCCGGCCTGGCGCCGCTCTTCCGCAAGCAGTCTGGGGTGATGTTCATCTCGGACGTGCAGGTGGTGCGTCTTGAGCACTTCACCCGGCCCGAGGCCGGCTGACCGCTGCCCGGAGGCGTGTCAGCCGAATTCGAAGGCCGACAGGTTCTTGCGGCTGCCGTCGATGACCAGCGGCCGGGTCATCGGCGGGAAGGCACGGGCGGTGCAGTTGGGGCGCTCGCAGAGCCGGCAGGTGGCGCCGATCGGCGTCACCGCCGCCGGGCTCGCCAGGTCCAGCCCGTCACCATAGACCACCCGGGGTGCATGGCCGATCTCGCAGCCCAGGCTGATCGCCAGCCGCCGGGGGGTGCCGGGATGGGGCACGGGCAGGGTGTCGACGGTGCGTGACACCGTCAGATAGATCGTGCCGTCGGGCATTTCGACCGGCTGAATCAGCGTCTGGCCAGGGGTGGCGAAGGCATCGTGGACCCGCCAGCGCGGGCAGGTGCCGCCATGGCGGGCGAAGTGGAAGCCGCCGGCGGCAAAGCGCTTCGACACGTTGCCGGCATTGTCGACCCGAAGCAGGAAGAAGGGGATGCCGCGCGCTTCCGGCCGCTGAAGCGTGGTCAGGCGGTGGGCGACCTGTTCCACGCTGGCATCGAAGCGGGCGGCCAGTACCATGACGTCGTAGCGGCAGCGCTCTGCGGCTTCCAGGAAGGGGATATACGGCATCATCACGGCGCCGGCGAAATAGTTGGCAAGGCCGATCCGGCAGAGGCGGCGTGCCTCTTCGGTGCGAAGCCCCGCCTCTGCGACCATGTGGTCCATCAATGCGCCATGCTCCATGAGCGCGATCTGCACCGCCACCTGAAAACACCGGCTGGGGCGGGGCAGCAGTTCCGAGAGGAACAGCCGGCGGGTGTGGTGGTCATGGCGTCGCTGCATGTCGGGCATGACATGGATGGGCAGGACCGTCACGGCCAGCCCGTGGCGGTCGCGCAGACGCTCCATCAGCCCGGCCATCCTGTCACCGGCGGGGAGCCCGGCGGCCAGCATTTCGGCAGTCGTGTCGAGTTCGGTGATGTGGTTGCCGCGGGCATGGAAATAATCCCGCACTTCCTCGATCGGAAAACGGTCGTCATCGGCGACCGGTCGGCGGTCGCGGCCGAGCGCCAGCGAGGCGAGGTCGTCGGCCTGCCGGGCATTGCGCCGCCAGGCACGGTAGAGCGTTACCAGCGCCCGGGCGATGCGCGGGCTGGAGGTGACGGCGTCGTTGATCTCGGCGGGGCCCGGCCGGCCGGCCGGATCCCGCGGATCGGCGACCACCGGGTCGGCCAGCGCTTCCGCCAGTTCCGAGGCCAGCCGGGCTTCGTTCTCGCCGCCGAGGTCACGCAGGTCGATGGCATAGGTGGTCGCCAGCTTCAGCAGCAGTTGCGCGGTCAGCGGCCGCTGATTGTGTTCGACGAGATTGAGATAGCTTGCCGAGACGCCGAGGTCGCGGGCCATGGCGCTCTGGGTGAGGCCGCGGCTTTCGCGGAGATGGCGCATGCGTGCGCCTGCGAAGATCTTTCTGTCCATACGTCGCGGCGACTTTCACAAACTTTACAAACCGAAGGGAAATAAGGTCAACATTTTGACTTGAAAACCTTTTTCCAGATTTCAGTGATGAAGGGACGCCGCCGGTCTGTCAATCCTGTGACACGAGGAAATGACGACTGGAGACGGGGCCATGACGGCGATGACCAGGATCGACGGGGCAGGCATGGTGCAGGCGACACCGGCCCCGGATGTGGAGACCGCCGCCCTGCTCGGGGCGGATGCGCTTGCCTTTCTGTCAGGGCTGGAACGGCGTTTCGGCGCCCGGCGGCGCGAGCTGCTGGTGGCGCGCACGGCTCGCGCCGTTCGCATCGCCACAGGCGCCGAACCTCTGGATTTCCCCGCAGAGACCGCGGCAATCCGTGCCGCGGACTGGCGGGTGCGGCCGGCGCCGGCCGATCTTGTCGACCGGCGGGTCGAGATCACCGGGCCGGTGACGGAGAAGCTGGTGGTCTCCGCCCTGAACTCGGGCGCCAATGCCTTCATGGCCGATTTCGAGGATGCGACCCCCCCGCTCTGGGGGGCGTTGCTCACCGGCCAGGCGGTGCTGTACCGGGCGGTGCGCCGCACGCTTACCCATCGCGACCCGGCGACCGGTCGCGAGACGTCCCTTTCCCCGACGCCGGCGGTGCTGATCGTGCGGCCGCGCGGCTGGCATATGGAAGAGACGCATCTCAAGGTCGACGGGACGGCGATATCGGCCGCACTGTTCGATGCCGGGCTGTTCCTCTTCCACAATGCCGCCGAGGCGGTCGCCCGCGGTACGGGCCCCTATCTCTATCTGCCCAAGCTGGAGAACCGGCACGAGGCGGCGCTCTGGCGTGACGTGCTGGAATGGGTGGAAGACCGGCTCGACCTCGCCCGCGGCACCATCCGGGTCACGGTGCTGATCGAGACCCTGCCCGCCGCCTTCGAGATGGACGAGATCCTCCACACGCTTCGCGACCATGTCACCGGCCTCAATTGCGGCCGCTGGGACTATGTCTTCTCGATGATCAAGACCCTGGGCACACGGCCGGATTTCATCCTGCCCGACCGGGCGCAGGTGACCATGACCGCGCCGGCGCTGGCCGCCTATGCCCAGCTGCTGATCCGCACCTGCCATCGTCGCGGCGCCCATGCCATGGGCGGCATGGCGGCCCAGATCCCGCTGCGCGACGATGCCGAGGGCAATGCCCGTGCGCTGGCCCGGGTCCGGGCGGACAAGGCCCGCGAGGCCGGGCTTGGCCATGACGGTACCTGGGTGGCCCATCCGGGACTGATCGCCGAGGCCCGCGCCGCCTTCGATGCGGTGATGACCGGTCAGAACCAGCTCGACCGGCCCGATGACGGGCCGGAGATCACGGCGGCCGATCTGCTTCAGCGCCCGGAAGGGACGATCACCACCGCCGGGCTCCGGACCAGTCTCTCGGTCGGCATCCGCTATCTGGCCCATTGGCTGGACGGCCGCGGCTGCGTCGCCCTCGACGGGCTGATGGAGGATGCGGCCACCGCCGAGATCTGCCGCGTCCAGCTCTGGCAATGGGCACGCCATCGGGTGCGGACCGAGGACGGCGTCGCCGTCACCGCCGCCCGGCTCGCCACCGAAGCGGCCGGTCTGCGCGCCGACTGGGCGGCCCTGCCGCGCGGCGCCGAAGCCGAAGCGATGTTCCTCACCCTCTGCGGCGGCGACCGGCCGCTGCCCTTTCTGACCCTGCCGGCCTATCGCGCGATCACCGCCGCGGCGGCCTGACGTCCTTCATTCCATCGACGCCCGTCACCCCATCGACGACCACCTCCCCATCGACGAGGAGTCCTCATCCATGACCAGCTTCGACACCCTGGTGCCCGGCGCTCCTGCCGGCCGCTTCGACGGCATCACCCGCAGCTATACCGCGGCCGATGTCGAGCGGCTGCGCGGATCGGTGCGCATTGCCCTGAGCCTGGCCGAACGTGGCGCCAACCGGCTCTGGCAGCTGCTCCATGACGAGCCTTACATCAATGCCCTGGGGGCATTGTCCGGCAATCAGGCGATGCAGATGGTGCGCGCCGGGCTGAAGGCGATCTATCTTTCGGGCTGGCAGGTCGCCGCCGATGCCAACCAGGCCGGTGCCATGTATCCGGATCAGAGCCTCTATCCGGCCAATTCCGGACCGGAACTCGCGCGGCGGATCAACCGCACCCTGCAGCGCGCCGACCAGATCGAGCATGCCGAAGGCCGGCGCAGCGTCGACGACTGGTTCGCGCCGATCGTGGCCGATGCCGAGGCCGGCTTCGGCGGGCCGCTCAACGCCTTCGAGATCATGAAGGCCTATATCGAGGCGGGGGCGGCCGGTGTCCATTTCGAGGACCAGCTGGCGTCGGAGAAGAAGTGCGGTCATCTGGGCGGCAAGGTCCTGATCCCGATCGCAGCCCACATCCGCAATCTGACGGCGGCGCGCCTCGCCGCCGATGTGATGGGCGTGCCGACCCTGATCGTGGCGCGCACCGATGCCGAGGCGGCGAAGCTGATCACCTCGGATATCGATGAACGCGACCGGCCGTTCATCGTGCCGGGTGAGCGCACCGCCGAAGGCTTCCATGCCTTCCGCAACGGCGTCGACGCCTGCATCGCCCGCGGTCTCGCCTATGCGCCCCATGCCGATCTGCTGTGGTGGGAGACCTCCCATCCCGATCTGGATGATGCCCGCCGCTTCGCCGAGGCGGTGCACGCGCAGTATCCGGGCAAGCTGCTCGCCTATAACTGTTCGCCCTCGTTCAACTGGCGGGCAAAGCTGTCGGAGGCGGAGATTGCCCGTTTCCAGCGGGAGCTGGGGGCGATGGGCTACCGTTTCCAGTTCGTGACGCTGGCCGGCTTCCATCAGCTCAATCATGGGATGTTCGAACTGGCCCGCGGCTACCGCGACCGCGGCATGGCGGCCTATGCCGAGCTGCAGCAGGCAGAATTCGCCTCGGAAGCCGCGGGCTATACGGCCACCCGTCATCAGCGCGAGGTCGGCACCGGCTATTTCGACGCCGTGTCGCTCGCCATCACCGGCGGCCGGTCGTCGACCACGGCTATGGCCGAGTCGACCGAAGCCGCGCAGTTCGACAAATCCGCCGCCGAGTGAGGAGAATCCTGCCATGTACGACGCCGAGATGATCGCCATCCCGGGCAGCGGCTCCTGCCCGCATCCCCCCGATCGCGATACCGCCATCCGCCGCCTCGCCGACCAGGTCCACCGCCTGAACCACGCCGTCTCGGTGGCGGTCCAGGCCGGGGCGACGGTCGAACTGCACCGCGTGAGCCGCATCCATGACGGTGCCGGCCATTGGGGCGATCAGCTGGTGCCGGTGGTGAAGGTTCCCGACTGACCTGTCGGGGCCCATGCGGTCGGGATCACGCCCTCCCGTTACCTCGGCCAGTGGCGATGGTGACGGTCGATCACGAAGGCATGGGCGTGCACGTGGCCCCGGGGGCCGGGGCGGGCATCGGCCAGATGCGGATGCCCCTCCGGCAGGGCCACGTGCACATGTTCCATCACATCCGGATCATGGCGGTGCCAGCACAGCAGGGCGGCCAGGGTCGCGGCACCGGCGATCGCCGCCATCAGCATGAAGGTCGTCCCGAGGCCGAGCGCGGCACCACCCCAGCCGGCGAGCGGATAGGCCAGCAGCCAGCAGGCATGAGAAAGAGCGAACTGGGCCGCGAACAGAGCGGGCCGGTCCTCGGGCGCCGCCGAACGGCGCAGCAGCCGGCCGGCGGGTGTCTGGGCCAGCGCCGACGCCAGACCCAGGGCAAACCAGAGGATGGCGAGGGTCGGAGGACCCGAGACCAGCAGCCCGGCCAGAAGGCAGGGGGCGAGCATTGCCGTGCCGGCGAGCATCACGCCGCGCTCCGGCAGCCGGTCGAGCAGCCGGGGCAGGGCGAGGGCGGCCAGCATCGACCCGGCGCCGTTGATCGCCAGCATGACCGCCGTTTCGCTTTCCCCCAGGCCGAAGCGGCCCTGGACGATCACCACCGTGTCGACGATCACCATCGCACCGGCGGCTGCCAGTGCCAGATCGATCGCAGCGAGGCCGCGCAGCCGGGGGGTGGCGAAGATGATGCGCAGGCCGTCGAGGCTGCGCCGGCCCAGGGCGGGGCGCGCCCCTTTCATCCGGCCGCCAGGCAGGGCGAGCCCGGCGATGAGGGCGGCCGAGATCAGGAAGCCTGCCGCGGTCCCGCCGAACAGGGCATGGAAACCGGTGATGGTGAGCAGGGCGGCCGCCAGTGCCGGGCTTGCGACCGCTTCCAGATCATAGGCGAGGCGCGAGGCAGAGAGCGCCCTCGTATACTCGCCGTCATCGGTCAGGATCTCAGGGATCAGCGCCTGGACCATGGGCGTGAAGGCGGCCGAGGCCGACTGCAGCAGAAAGATCAGCAGATAGATCTGCCAGATGTCGGTCACGAAGGGCAGGGAGGCGGCCATTGCGGCCCGGAGGATGTCCAGCCCGACCAGCAGCGGCCGTTTCGGCAGCCGTTCCGCCAGGGCTGCGGCAAGCGGGGCGACGCCGACATAGGCGATCATCTTGATCGCCAGCGCCGTGCCCAGCACGGTACCCGCGCCGGCTCCGGCCAGATCCCAGGCGAGCAGGCCGAGCGCCACGGTGGCAAGCCCGGTGCCCGTCAGGGCGACGATCTGTGCCAGGAACAGGCGGCGCCAGATGCGGTTCGCGGGCAGGGCTGCCATGGAACGGCTCCTCCGGTCAGGGTCCGGCGGCAGTCGGCAGGGCGTGCGCCGGGTGCTCAGAGATGTCGGATGCTCAGAGATGTCGGGTGCTCAGAGATACTTCGCGATCGCCTTGAATTCGGTGAGCACCTGCCGTCGCGGCCCGTCCAGCGGGGCTGCGACATCGTCGAGACAGTGGTCCAGATGATCCTGAATCAGGGTGCGCTTCGCCTGGGCGACCGCCTTTTCGACCGCATGGAGCTGCTGGGCCACGTCGAGGCAGGGCCGACCGGCCTCGATCATCTGCACGACGCTGCGCAAATGGCCCTCCGCACGCTTCAGGCGCTTCACCACCTCGGGGTGGGTGGCATGGATATGCAGGTGCTCTGTCATGGTGCTTATCCTATCCCCCTGGAGAGGATAAGTCGAGGCCTGGAAAAGCCCGGCAGGGCCGGGCTTGCGGGGTCGGTCGCGGCAGGGTCAGTTGGCGACGGCGCGCAGCCGGGCCCCGGTGGAGCCGCGCAGGATCGGCCGGCCCGAGAGCACCATCTTGCGGGCCGGGCCGCCCGGGCGCTGCAGCCGGTCGAACAGCAGCGACATGGCGGTGGTGCCGATTTCGTGCACCGGCTGTTCGATGACGGTCAGGCCGGGGCCGACCAGACCGGTCCAGGTCTCGTTGTCGAAACCGGCAACCGCCAGATCATGCGGCATGCTGAGCCCCAGCCGGCGGACCGCACGGGCGACGCCCAGCAGAAGCTGGCCGTTGCTGGCGATCAGCGCATCGGGGCGATCGGCCGACTGCATCCAGTCCAGCAGCTCCGCCTCTCCCGCATCGGCGGTGGGTGGAACGAAACGGGCAGGGGCCGGCAGACCGCGGGTGGCAAGGGCCGCGGCGAAACCGGCATGGCGTTCGATGCCGGTGGTGCTGGTGTTGCCGAACAGGCCGCCGATGCGGCGATAACCCTGTTCCATCAGATGCAAGACCAGGGTGTGGGCGGCGGCGGCATTGTCGAGCACCACGGCATCGTGCAGGCCCGGGGGGCCGACGCGATCGATCAGCACCGCCGGGAAATCGAGCGCGGTCTGCGACAGGGCCTCGGCCGAGGTGCGGGTGGGTGCGAAGATCAGCCCGGTCACCCGTTCCTCCTGCATGAGGCGCAGATACATCGCCTCTTTCTCAGGGTTCTCGTCGGTGTTGCACAGGATGACCCGCATGCCGGCCTCGTAGGCGGCATCTTCCACCGCCCGGCTGACCGCGGTGAAGAAGGGGTTGCGGATGTCGGACACGATCAGGCCGATCGTCCGGCTGTGCTGAGAGCGCAGCCGGCGGGCCGAAAGATTGGGGCGATAGCCGGTGGCGCGGATCGCCGCATCGACCTTGTCGCGCAACTGCGTACTGACGGGGCCGCCGGTCAGCACCCGCGACACGGTTGCGACCGAGACCCCGGCTTCGCGGGCGACATCCTTGATTCTGGCCTTGAGCGTGGACATAGCCTGAAATCGTTTTCAGTTCCGTAAACCGGATTTTCGCCCATCGGCTGGCGGATTGCAAGCATTTGCTGCAGTGCAGCATATGTGTGAAAGGGTGCTGCCTTGACAGTGTTTGTGTAATCGATTTCAATTCACCCCGAAGTGCCGTTCGGCACGAAAATTCCGCACGCCCCAAGCCGGCCCCGCGGGCCGCCGGGGCCGTGCCTGTCGACACGCCCGGTGGCCCCGACAACAGGGGCGGACCCAGACGGCCGGGCAGGGGAGGAAGACCAGACGATGACGCCAGCCCCCGAGCCCTTCGCGCCGCCGGCCGACGGCGCCGCCGCCATCCGCCGCGATCTCATCCGGCTGGGGGCCGCCCCTGCCGACAAGGCGACGGCCATCCGCGAGACGGCGCAGATGCTGGTCGCCGCCGGCATCTGCGCACCGGCCTATGTCGACAGCATGTTGAAGCGCGAGGCGGTGGCGAACACCTTCTTGGGCTCCGGCGTGGCCATCCCCCATGGCATGGTCGACGACCGCGCGCTGGTCCATGGCAATGCGGTGGCGGTGCTGCAGGTGCCTGCGGGCGTGACCTGGAATGACGGCCAGACCGCCCGCCTGGTGGTGGCGATCGCCGCCAGATCCGATGCCCATATCGCGATCCTGCGCCGCCTGACCCGGCTGCTGAACGACGAGGCGCGGCTGGCCGAACTCACCCGCACCAGCCGTGCCGAAGACATCATCCGGGCACTGTCGGGCGAGGATCTGCCCGCCACTGCGGCGGGAGAGGCAACCGATTTCGCCGAAGGCTTCGACTGGACGGTCGACTACCCGACCGGCCTTCATGCCCGTCCCGCCTCTGTCTGGGCCGATACGGCCCGGCGGTTCCAGGCCCGGATCCGCATCCGCCATGGCGGCGAGGCGGCGGACGCCAAAAACATGATCCCGCTGTTGCAGCTTGGTCTGAAACAGGGCGACACCGTCCGGGTCTCGGCCGAAGGCGCCGATGCTGCCCGGGCACTTCAGCAGCTGAAGGCGGTCATGGACCGGCTGGGCCAGGAAGAGCGGGCGGCAGCGGCGCGCGCGGCCGAGCGGGCCGCCGCGCCGGTCGCCGGCTGGACCCCGCCCGCCGATGCCGGGCTGGTGCCGGTTGCCGGCCTGCCTGCCGCACCCGGCCTTGCCATCGGCCGGGTCCATGTGCTCGCGTCCGGGCCGATGACGGTTCCCGATCGGCCGGTTTCGCTGATCGAGGGGGGCGATGCGCTCCATGGCGCATTGCAGCTGACCCGCGAACAGCTCAAGGTTCTGGCCGACGACACCTCCCGCCGGCTGGGGGCCGCGGAAGCGAAGATCTTCGAGGCCCAGGCCGAGCTGCTGAACGATGCCGATCTGGTGACCCTTGCCTGCCAGCTGATGGTCGAAGGCCATGGCGTTGCCTGGTCGTGGCACGAAGCGGTGGAGCGGCTGGCCGGGCGGCTGGCGGCTTCCGACAATCCGGTCCTTGCCGCCCGGGCCGCGGATCTGCGCGATGTCGGCCGGCGGGTGCTGCTGCGGATCGAGCCGGGCCTCGCCCCGGGCGGCATCGGTGACCTGCCCGAGGGGCCGGTGATCCTGCTGGCCGCCGATCTCTCGCCCTCCGACACGGCCGGGCTGGATACGGGGAAAGTGATCGGCCTCGCCACCGCCCAGGGCGGCCCCACCTCTCATACCGCGATCCTGGCGCGCACCCTGGGCCTGCCGGCGATGGTGGCCGGGGGCGGCGCGCTGCTCGACATCACCCCCGGCACCCAGGTGATCCTGGATGGTCAGGCCGGGCGGCTCTATGTCGAGCCGTCGGATGCGGCGCTCGCCTTTGCCCGCGCCTGGGCCGACGAGCAGGCGGCCCTGCGGGCGCGGGCGGCAGAGGAACGGGGTCTGCCGGCCCGGACCACCGACGGCCATACCGTCGAGATCGGGGCCAATGTCAACCGGCCCGATCAGGTGCCGCTGGCGCTGGATCAGGGGGCCGAGGGCGTCGGCCTGATGCGCACCGAATTCCTGTTCCTGGAACGCGACCGCACGCCCGACGAGGACGAGCAGTATGCCTTCTATCGCGATATGGCTGCGGCGCTCGACGGCCGGCCGCTGATCGTGCGGGCGCTCGACATCGGCGGTGACAAGCAGGTGGCGCATCTGCATCTGCCGCATGAGGAGAACCCGTTCCTCGGCGTGCGCGGCGCCCGGCTGCTGCTGCGCCGGCCCGATCTGCTGGAACCCCAGCTGCGTGCGCTCTATCGCGCCGCCCGCGAGGGCGCGAAGCTTTCGATCATGTTCCCGATGATCACGTCGCTGGGCGAGGTGCTGGAACTGCGCCGGATCGCCGACCGCATCCGCGCCGATCTCGATGCGCCCGAGGTCCCGCTCGGCATCATGGTCGAGGTGCCGTCAACCGCCGTGCAGGCGGACGTCTTCGCCCCCCATGTCGACTTCTTCTCGATCGGTACCAACGATCTCACCCAGTACGGTCTGGCGATCGACCGGCAGCATCCGGATCTGGCCGCCGAGGCGGACAGCCTGCATCCGGCCGTGCTCAGGCTGATCCGGATGACGGTCGAGGGCGCCGCCCGTGCCGGCCGCTGGGTCGGTGTCTGCGGCGGCATTGCCGGCGATCCTTTCGGCGCCGCGCTGCTGGCCGGCCTCGGTGTGCGCGAGCTGTCGATGACGCCGCGCGACATCCCGGCGGTGAAGGCCCGGCTGCGCGCGCTGGACCATGCCGCACTGAAGGCGCTGGCCGAAGAGGCCCTGGCCGCTGGCACCGCCGCCGATGTCCGGGCGCTGGAGGCGAGGCTCGGCGCATGACGGCCACGATCATCACCGTCACCCTCAACCCGGCGATCGACCAGACGATCGTGATCGACCATCTGGTGCCGGGAGAGGTTCATCGGGCGAAGCGGGTGGAACGCAGCCCCGGCGGCAAGGGCGTCAATGTCGCAAGCTGCCTGGCCGATTGGGGGCTTCGGGTCACCGCGACCGGCATTCTGGGGCGCGACAATGCCGCCGCCTTCGACGAGATCTTCGCCGCCGGCCGCATCGCCGACCGCTTTCTCAGGGTGCCCGGAGAGACCCGGGTCAATGTGAAACTGGCCGATCTGGCCGCAGCAGACACCACCGATATCAACCTGCCCGGCCTGGCAGTCGGGGCCGCCGATCTCGGCCGGTTGCGCGCCGTGCTCGACGAGGTGGCGGGGGCCGGATCGGTGGTGGTGCTGGCCGGTAGTCTGCCTTCTGGGGTGGCGGTCGGGATCTATCCCGATCTCTGCCGCAGGCTCCGCGCCCGCGGCGCCCGGGTGGTGCTGGATACGAGCGGTGCGCCGCTCGCCACCGCCCTGGGGGCCGACGAGGATGCGCTGCCCGACTGCGTGAAGCCCAACCGGGACGAGCTTGCCGCCTGGGCCGGCCGGCGGCTCGAAACCAGGGCCGATCTGCTGGCGGCGGCGCAGGGCCTGGTGGCGCGGGGGATCGCGCTGGTGGTGGTCTCGATGGGGGCAGAGGGGGCCCTGTTCGTGACCGCCACCCGCGCGATCCATGCCGGCCTGCCGCCCGAGCGCGTGCTGAGCACGGTGGGGGCGGGCGACGCCATGGTTGCCGGCATCGTCGCTGCCCATGCGGAGGGGGGGGATCTCGAACGGATCGCCCGCGCCGGCACCGCTTTCGCCGCGACCAAGCTTGGCCTTGTGGGGCCGCATCTGCCGGGGCGGGGCGTGGTCGAGGCGGCCATGGCCCGCGTGCATCTGGCCGAGGCCGATATCGCCGACCGTCTTCAGGTCCGGAACTGATCCGCTGCCGCATCTCGCGGCAGAAGGGGGAAACATGTCGAAACTGGTGGCCGTGATCACGGCCGAAGAGGCCGGGACCGAACGGCTCGGCACCCGGGCGGGGCTGGCGGCGGAAGCGCTGCGCAAGCATGCCCATGACGGCGGTCACGCGATCGCGATCGAATTCCATGACGGGGAGACGGCACGCGACGTGCTGGAGGCCACCGCCATTGCCGGTGCCGATGCGGTGCTGGCGGTGGGGGGCAGCGGCAGCGAGCCGCGCTTTGCCGGCAAGGCCGTGACCACAGCAGCGGTCGACGAGGTGCTGCGTGATCCGGCGGCCGTGCTCGCCCGGGCGCTCGCGGGGGACGCGGTGCCGGCTTCGGCATCCTCGGCCGCCCCCGCCGGCGGCCGGCGGATCGTCGCCATCCCCTCCTGTCCCACCGGCATCGCTCATACCTTCATGGCCGCCGAGGGCATCCTTCAGGCAGCGAAGGCGCTGGGGCACGAGGCGCGGGTGGAGACCCAGGGCTCGGTGGGGGCGCGGGACGGGCTGACCGCCGAGGAGATCCGCGCCGCCGATCTGGTGATCATCGCCGCCGACACCCAGGTCGACCTGTCGCGCTTCGACGGCAAGCGGGTCTATCTCTCCGGCACCAAGCCTGCGATCAATGACGGTCAGGGGTTGATCAACCGCGCCTTCGCCGAGGCGAAGCTTCAGGGCAAGGGCGCCGCGGCCCCGGATGATGCGGCTGCGGCGAAGGCGGCCGCCGGACAGGGATCCGGCCGCACGGGTCCCTATCGTCATCTGATGACCGGCGTCTCCTTCATGCTGCCCTTCGTCACCACGGGCGGCCTGCTGATCGCGATCGCCTTCGCGCTGGGCGGCATCTATGCCTATGAGGACGCCAATCAGGGCACGCTCGCCTATGCCCTGTTCCAGATCGGCGCCAAGGGCGCCTTCGCGCTGATGGTGCCGGCGCTGGCGGGCTATATCGCCTATTCGGTCGCCGACCGGCCGGGCATCGCGCCGGGCATGATCGGCGGCATGATCGCCACCCAGATCGGTGCCGGTTTCCTGGGCGGCATCGTGGCCGGCTTCATCGCCGGCTACGGCACCGCCTGGCTCAATCGCAACATCCGCCTGCACAAGAATCTCGAGGGGCTGAAGCCGGTCCTGATCCTGCCGATCCTGGGCTCGCTGCTCACCGGGCTGCTGATGCTGTTTGTGGTGGGCGAACCGGTGGCGCAGCTCCTGGCGACCCTCAGCGACTGGCTGCGCAACATGCAGGGCGGCAGCGCCATCCTGCTCGGCCTGATCATCGGGCTGATGATGGCCTTCGACATGGGCGGCCCGGTCAACAAGGCCGCCTATGCCTTCTCCACCGGCCTGATCGCCTCCGAGATCTACGGGCCGATGGCGGCGGCCATGGCGGCCGGCATGACCCCGCCGCTCGGCATTGCGCTCGCGACCAAACTCTTCCCCGGCCGGTTCACGGGTGACGAGCGCGAGGCGGGCAATGCTGCGGCCGTGCTCGGCCTCGCCTTCATCAGCGAGGGCGCCATCCCCTTCGCCGCGCGCGATCCGTTCCGGGTGATCCCGTCGCTGATGGTCGGCTCGGGCCTTGCCGGCGCCATCTCGATGGCGGTGGGCGCCCAGCTCAAGGTGCCCCATGGCGGCATCTTCGTGCTGCCGATCCCCAATGCCGTGGTCTCGCTCGGCGGCTATCTGGTCGCATTGATCGCAGGCACCGTGGTGACCGCGATCACGCTGCGCATCCTGAAGAAGCCGGTGGCCAAACCCGCGGCACCGGCCGCGGTTTAAGCCGGTCTGCCTTCGGGTTCGCGGGCGGGATGGCGATCATCCCGCCCGTTTTTTTGCGGGGGGCTGCCGCTCCTGCCAGGCGCCGAGCAGATCCTCCGCATCGGCGACCAGCCCCAGATGCATGGCGACGATCTTCAGCGATGCGGCTTCCAGATCCTCCGTCGTGCCCGCCACCAGATCGCGCAGCACCGTGACCCGATAGCCCATATTGGAGCCGTCGAAGGCGGTGTTGAGCACGCAGCAATCGGCCAGGCAGCCGTTCAGGATCAGCGCCTCGACGCCCATATTGCGCAGCAGGAAGTCGAGATCGGTGGGGTAGAAGGCCGAAAGCCGCTTCTTGCCCGAAACCACCAGATCGCGATCGTCGACCTCGGTCACGAACTCCGTCCAGCGCGAGCCTTCGATCGCATGGCCGTCGGAATTGGGGATCGGGCCGACATGAAGCGGGAACACCCGCCGCCAGGCCGATGGAATGCCGGCGATGTCGTCGACGCCACCCTTGCGCAGCGTGCTGCGGACATGGATCACCGGCACGCCGGCGGCACGCGCCGCGGCGTGAAACCGGTTCACGCCCCCGACGATCGCCCGCGCCCTGGGGGCGGGGCAGGGGCAGTCGGGATCATCCTCCAGATGGCCCCGATGCAGATCGATCGATACCACCGCCGTGCGGCCAGGGTTCAGATAGTCGTCGAACCCGGCGCCCAGCGGTTGCCGGGCGCCATCGATATAGACATGCATCACGCGCAGACTCCCCTTTGCGGCGCGACGATCCGGATCGCCGCGCCAGCATACGCAGGGGTGCAGGCGATGGTAGATGGCGCGGGGCGGGACATCCAGCCCCCAGCTGCACCGTCGTATCTGAGAATGCGCAGTCCAGGCCAAAGACTGCGCAGTGTCGGGGCATATGGGGTCACATATTTTGCGAATGAAAATGAATTGCAACTCAAGCCGATGCGATGGCATTCAGGGGCCAGGATGACGCCCCGTTTTCGGGGCAGGTCATGCAATTGATCGGGATCTGACCATGCGCCGCCTCCTCCTCGCCTCTACCGCGCTTTCACTCATCGCCCCGTCTCTGTCTTTCGCTGCGGAAGACGGTGCCACCATGCTGGCGCCGCTGATGGTCGAATCCGAAAGCGGCGAGACGCTGCAGCAGGACGGCTATGTCGCGATCCAGGGGCAGCAGGCGACCAAGGCTGATGCGCCGATCGCCCGGATTCCACAGGCGGTCTCGACCGTTACCCAGGCGCAGATGGAGGATCAGAAGCCGCGGACGCTGAGCGAGGCGATCAGCTATTCCGCCGGCGTCGATACCGGCACCTTCGGTTTCGACACGCGCTATGACGCCTTCAAGCTGCGCGGCTTCCCCGCCCATTACACCGGCATGTTCCGGGACGGGCTGCGGCAGTATAACGGCCCGTCGGCCTGGTTCCGCAACGATCCCTATACGGTCGAGGGCATCGCCATCCTCAAGGGGCCGGCCTCGTCGCTCTATGGCGTCAGCGGCCCGGGCGGGCTTGTCAATCTGGTCACCAAGCGCCCGAAGGATCAGCCCTTCCACGAGATCGAACTGCTGGGCGGCACCGACGACCGGCGTCAGGCGGCCTTCGACCTGTCGGGCCCCGTCGATGACGAGGGGCAGGTGCTCTACCGCCTGACCGGGCTTGCCCGCGCAAGCGATACCACGCTCGACGGCTATCCCGACGACAAGACCCTGATCGCGCCGGCCGCGACCATCCGCTTCGACGAGGACACGCAGCTCACCCTTCTCGGGGAATACGCGGATGCGACGGTGGGCGGGACCGCGGTCTTCTACAATCCCAGCTACGGGGTCGCCTCTCACCGCTATGCCGGCGATCCCGACTACAATGATTTCAACCAGATCCAGTGGCGGGCCGGCTATGAGTTCAGCCATCGGGTCGACGACGTGCTGACCCTGGAGCAGAAGCTGCGCTACACCGACGTCTCCTCCGACCTGGAATATCGCAGCTATCAGGTGGGCGGGCTCGCCTTTCCCTATTGGGGCCATTACCGCGAGGCCATGGACGCGGTGACCGTCGACACCCTGGCCAAGATGGTGTTCGACACCGGCAGCGTGACCCATGAACTGGTCACCGGGTTCGACTATACCCGGGCAAGCTATGATGCCTGGTCTGCCGGCAGTACCGTTTCGTCTGCCGCCGCGGCCGCGGCGCGGCTCGGCTATGGCGGCGGTCAGGAAACCGACCAGTATGGCCTTTATCTGCACGACCAGATGGTGTTCGGCGGCTGGACCGTTTTCGCCAGCGGCCGATACGACCGGGTCGATACCAGGGTCGTGGCAGCCGACCGCAGCAGCTCGGACCAGGACGACCAGGCCTTCTCGGGCCGGCTGGGGGTGTCCTATGCCTTCGAGAACGGCCTTACCCCCTATGCCAATGTCTCCAGCTCGTTCTCGCCCAATATCGGCCTGGTCTATGACGACCCCTATACCGGCACCGGCCGGGCGGCGGAGCCGACCCGGGCGCTGCAGAAGGAAATCGGCGTCAAATACCAGATCCCCGGCACCAACAGCCTGCTCTCGGCGGCGCTGTTCGATATCGACCAGGAGGACGGGGTGGTCTTCGACGCCACCACCGGCGTGAACAGGCAGCGTCAGCTCGACATGAATTCCCGCGGCATCGAGCTTGAAGCCGTGGTCTCGCTGGATGACGGCTGGAGCCTGGTCGCCGCCTATACCCATCAGCGGGTGAAGATCGAGAAGGGCATCGTCGGCGCTGAAGGCAAGGAGCTGTCGGCAACCCCCAACGACATCGCCTCGCTCTGGGTGCATTACGACATTGCAGACGGGGCTCTGGACGGGCTGGGCCTGGGGGCGGGCCTGCGCTATTTCGGCAAGAGCTGGGGCGACGACGTCAACAGCTTCGAGAATGACGACCGCGCCTTCCTGGATGCCGCCATCTCCTACAATCTCGCCAACCTGGGCCAGCCGGGCGCAGAGATCCAGCTCAACGCCCGCAATCTTTTCGACTCCGACGACCAGAGCTGCAGTGCCGGCTATTGCTATCGCGACGAGGGCCGCGTCGTCACCACCTCGCTGCGCTATCGCTTCTGATGGCGCGCCGCGGCCTCTGGTCGCTGATCGGCTCGATCGGCGGGCTCTATGTCGCGCAGAGCGTGATCGGCGGCGTCACCTGGACCGGGTTGCCGGCGATCCTGAGAGCAGAGGGGCTGCCGCTCGATCATGTCGGGCTGCTCTCGCTGCTGGTTCTGCCCTGGGCGCTGAAGGTGCTGTGGTCCCCGGCGGCAGAGCGCTGGCGCCTGCCCGCCCGAGGCGGCGACCGGTCCGCGCTGATGGTCGCGGCCGGCGGCGGATTTTCGGTGGTGGGCCTGGCATTGGTCGGGGCGATCGGGCCGGCCCCCGTGCTGCCGGTTCTGGCTGTGCTGCTGGCGGTCGCCTTCGCGACCGCCACCGTCGATATCGCCTGCGACGGCTATGCGGTCGAAAGCCTGCGCGAGGCGGAACTCGGCTGGGGCAATGCCGCCCAGGTCGGGGGCGCCTATGTGGGGGCCGCACTCGGCGGCGGGCTGCTGCTGGTGATCGTCGACCGGGCCGGCTGGCCGGCGGGGATCTGGACTATGGCGGCCCTGGTGGCCCTGCTCGGTCTGCCCTTCCTTGCCCATGCCCGCCATCGGGCGGGACGCAGGCCATCCGGCACCGGCCATACACCCTCGCTTCGCGCCACGCTCCGGCGGGCGGAGGTGCGGCGCGGGCTGGCGCTGACCGCCTTGTTCGTCATCGCCCAGAAGACCGCCATGGGCATGGTCGGTCCCTTCCTGATCGACCAGGGCATCGGCCTCGACGAGGTGGGCGTGCTCAACGGGCTGGGCAGTCTGGTCCTGGGCTTCACCGGTGCGCTGGCCGGCGGGGCGCTGGTCCGCGGGCTGGGCATCGGCCGGGTGATGATCCTGGCGGTTCTGCTCCAGGCCCTGGTGCTGGCGGGCTTCGCCGTCCAGGCGGTCACCGGCCTGCTGCCGCGCGAGGCGGCGATGGGGCTGGCGCTGGCCGGTGCCTCCTTCGTGATGCCGATCGGCTTCGTGGCCCTCTATGCCCAGTTCATGCGCTGGTCCGATCTCCGTCAGGCGGGGGTCGATTTCACCCTGTTCCAGTGCATGGACGCGTCGGTCAGCATGCTCGCCGGCCTGACGGCGGGGGTGGTGGCGCAGCATCTGGGCTATGGCGTCTTCTTTGCGTTCGCTGCAACCCTGGCGCTTGCGGCCCTGCCGCTCATCCGGCGGCTCCAGCCTGGGGTAGAATAACCTCCGCCGCCTCGGCGATCGCTTCCCAGGCGCGATCGATGTCTTCCGCCGTGCTGCAATAGGGCGGCATCAGATAGATCACATTGCCGAGCGGCCGGATCAGCAGGTCGCGGTCGCGGAAAAAGGCGCGCAGCCTTGGCCCGACCTCCGAGAGGTAGCCGGCTTCCGCCACGTCGAGGTCGAGTGCTGCGATGGTGCCCGTCCGGCGGACATTGCGGAAGCGCGGGTTCTGGCGGAAGCGGGTGACCCAGGCCTCCTGCCGGCGGGCGAGGGCGGCGATGCGGGCCACCACCGGTTCCTCCTGCCAGATCCGGAGATTGGCGAGGGCTGCCGCACAGGCGATCGGGTTGGCGGTGTAGGAACTGGAGTGGAAGAAGGTCCGGGCGCGGTCGGTGGACAGATGCGCCTCGAAGACCGGCCCCGTGCACAGCGTCGCCGCCAGCGGCAGGGTGCCGCCGGTGATGCCCTTGGACACGCACATGATGTCCGGGGTGATGCCGGCCTGATCGCAGGCGAAGAGCGTGCCGGTCCGCCCCCAGCCGGTCATCACCTCATCGGCGATCATCAGCGTGCCGTGGCGTTCGGTGATCCGGCGGAACTCGGCCAGCAGATGCGGCGGATACATTTTCATGCCGCCTGCCCCCAGAACCAGCGGCTCGATCAGCAGCGCCGCCGCCTGGCCGGTCCGGCAGAAGCCCTCCAGCGCATCCAGCGTCGCCTGTTCCCGGCCGGGTTCGGGGAAGGGGATGGTGTCGACATCGAAGAGCAGCGGCGCATAGGCGGCATTGAACACGCCGCGGGCGCCGGCCGACATGGTGCCGATGGTATCGCCGTGATAGCCGTGGTCCATGACCACGATCCGTGATCGCGGCGCGCCTCGGTTGTGGAACCAGCCCAGCGCCATCTTCAGGGCGACTTCGACCGATGTCGACCCGCTGTCGGAATAGAAGACATGGGCAAGGCCGGGCGGGGCGAGGTCGATCAGCCCCCGGGCCAGATCCTCGGCCGGCTGATGGGTGAATTCGGCGAAGATCACCTGGTCCAGACGCTCCGTCGCATCGCGGATCGCGGCCATGATCGCCGGCGGGCGATGACCATGGGTGATCACCCACCAGGACGAGATCGCGTCGAAGATCGACCGGCCCTCGGCATCGATCAGCCGGGCGTCCTCGGTGCGGGCGATGGCGCGGGTGACGGGTTCTGTCAGGTGCTGGCGGAACGGATGCCAGACTGGCGAGGCGGGGCCAGGCGAGTTGGGGGCAGACGAGACGGGGGCAGGCGCGGTCATCCTCTGATCCTTTCAAGACGGGCGAGATCGATCCCCTGGCGAATGGCTGGCGCCAGCGTGTCCGCGTCGAGCGGGTCCAGCCGGGGCAGGCGGCCCAGATGGGGCACCCCGCCACGCGCGGTGATGACGGCTTCGCTGTCGGGCCGGGCCTCGCCGATGAAGACGATGCCGGCGACCGGCACGCGGCGGGCCTGCAGGGCTTCGAGCGACAGCAGGCTGTGATTGATGGTGCCGAGCCCGGTGCGGGCGCAGAGCACCACCGGCCATTGCCAGCGGGCGAAGAGATCGGCGAAGACCACCTGCCGGGTCAGCGGCACCAGCACGCCGCCCGCCCCTTCGATCACCAGCGGACCGGCCGTCGTCGGCGGGTCGATGGCGTCCGGGTCGATGGCCACGCCATCGATATCGGCCGCCAGATGCGGCGAGACCGGGGCGGTCAGCCGCCAGGCTTCGGGCAGAACCCGTTCGGGTGGCAGTCGGCCAAGCCGGGCGGCCACCTCGGAATCGGTCTCGCCCTCCAGCCCCGACTGGACCGGTTTCCAGTAGCCGGCACCGAGGGCGGCGGCGAGGCCGGCTGCGACCACGGTCTTGCCGATGCCGGTATCGGTGCCGGTCACGACCAGATGTCGGGTCATGGCGTGGTCTCCTCGGCCACCGCAACGGCGAGGGTGGCGAACAGCGCTTCGATCGCAGCGGCATCGATGTTGAGGGTGATCGAAATCCGCAGCCTGGCGGTGCCCGGGGGAACGGTCGGCGGACGGATGGCGCGGATGTCGAAGCCGGCCGCCTGCATCCGTCGGGCGACGCGGACCGTGAGGGCATCATCGCCCAGGATCACCGGCAGGATCTGGGTGGCGCCGGTCGCAAAACCGTGCCGGGCGGCGGCGGCATGGGCGGTGGCGATCAGGCCATGCAGACGGCTGCGGCGTTCCGGCTCGTCGGCCAGGATCCTGAGGGCCGCCCGCACCGCGGCTGCCTGAAGCGGAGAGGGCGCGGTTGCATAGATGAACGGCTTCGCCCGGTTGATCAGATAGTCGCAGAGGATGGCGTCGGCGCCGACCAGGGCACCGGCCGCCCCCAGCGCCTTGCCGCAGGTGTGCAGCACGATCACCTCGGGCCGGCCCTCCAGCCCGGCGGCGAGGCCGCGCCCGTCCGGGCCGTGGACGCCGGTCGCATGGGCCTCGTCGATGAACAGGAAACCGTCATGGGCGCGGGCGATCGCTGCCAGATCGGCGAGTGGTGCGGTATCGCCATCCATCGAATAGAGGCTTTCGGCCACGATCCAGGGATGGCCGGTGCCGCCGGCCCGGCGCCAGCTGCGGATGGCGTCGTCCACCGCCCCGGCATCGTTATGCGGGACGGCGACGGATGCGGCCCGGCCCAGCCGCAGGCCGCTATGGGCGCTGGCATGGATCAGCCTGTCATGCACCACCAGGTCGCCATCCTGCGGCAGGGTGGCGAGCACCGCCTGATTGGCGGCATAGCCGGCACCGAAGAACAGCATCCGGTCGGCGCCGAAAAACCGTGCGGCCTCGGCTTCGAGCGCCTCGTGCTCGGCATGATTGCCGCGCAGCAGGCGCGAGCCTCCGGCGCCGACGGGCACGCCCCGGGCCAGGGCCTCGGCGACCGCGGCTGCCATCCGCTCCGCAGCCGCAAGGCCCAGATAGTCGTTGGAGGTGAAGTCGAGCCCCCCGCGGGGCATCAGCGTCCGGCGGCGGCTGCCCTCTGCCAGCTGCGCCAGCCGGTCGGCATGGCGGGCGAGGATCATCCCGCCGTCTCCGCGGTCATGCCCAGCCGGCGCAGCAGGGCGGCATCGCGGTCTTCCCCCGGATTGGCGGCGGTGAGCAGGGTATCGCCCACGAAGATCGAATTGGCCCCGGCCAGGAAGCACAGCGCCTGAAGCTCGTCGCTCATCGTGCTGCGCCCCGCCGTCAGCCGGACATGGGATCGCGGCATCAGGATCCGGGTGAGCGCGATGCTGCGCACGAAATCGAACGGGTCGATCGGATCGGCATCGGCGAGCTTCGTTCCCGGCATGCGGATCAGCATGTTGATCGGCACGCTTTCCGGCGGCTCGGGCAGGTTGGCGAGCGTCACGATCATGTCGATGCGGTCGGCCGCGCTTTCCCCCAGGCCCAGAATCCCGCCGGCGCAGACCCTGATGCCGGCGGCACGCACCCGCGCCAGTGTGTCCAGCCGGTCGGCATAGCTGCGGGTGGTCACGATTTCGGGATAGAAGCGCTCGGAGGTGTCGAGATTGTGGTTGTAGTAGTCGAGCCCGGCGGCGGCGAGGGTGTCGGCCTGATCGTCTGAGAGCATGCCGAGCGTCATGCAGGTCTCGAGCCCGAGCGCCTTCACCGCCTGCACCATCGCGACCAGGGTGTCCATGTCGCGATCCTTGGGGCCCCGCCAGGCGGCCCCCATGCAATAGCGGGTGGCGCCGCCATCGCGGGCCTTGCGCGCTTCGCGGACCACCTGCTCTACGGCCATCAGCCGCCCGGCCTTGAGGCCCGTGGCGTTGCGAGACGACTGGCTGCAATAGCCGCAGTCTTCCGGGCAGCCGCCGGTCTTGATGTTGAGCAGCCGGCTGAGCTGCAGCCGGTTCGGATCGAAATGCGCCCGATGCACCGATTGGGCCCGGAACATCAGATCTGCAAAGGGCTGGTCGTGGATCTCGCGCGCGGCCTCGTGTGTCCAGCAGGCGGTGCTTCGGTTGTCAGTTGCGGGGGAAGAGAAGATTTCGGCATGCATGGCATCCTCCTCGATCCGACCTTGCAGCTGAAGCGTCTGAACTTCCGAAGGATCAGATCATAGATAATCTATTATTGATGTGGCGCTAAAATGACTATATCAATCAGATCCACGGGGGCATCCATTATTATCATAGATAATCTATGAGTGAGGCCATGGCAGAGACCACCGCAGAACGCATTGCCCGTGTCTTGGGAGACAGGATCGTGTCGGGGGAGCTGGCGCCCGGCATGCCGGTGCGGCAGGACCGCATCGCCGAGGAATTCGAGGCGAGCCATGTGCCGGCGCGCGAGGCCTTTCAGATGCTGAAGGCCCAGGGGCTGCTGGTGTCGGAGCCCAGGCGCGGCATGCGGGTCGCGCCGCTGGATGCGGCCGCGGTGCAGGAAATGACCGAGATCCGGGCCTCGCTGGAGGCGCTGGCGCTGAAATATGCCGTGCCGAAACTGAATGCCGCAGCGCTGGAGCGGATCGAGCGGGCGCTGATCGCGGGCGACGAGGCCCGGACCATGGCGGAATGGGAGCGCGCCAACCGCGCCTTTCACCGCGAACTGGCCGCCCCCTGCCGGATGCCGCGGCTGATCGCGATGATCGAGGATCTGCAACTGGCCAATGCCCGGATCATCCTGTCGGCCAACCGCAGCGCCGGCTGGCGGCCCGGCTCCAATCTTGCCCACCGGCAGATCTTCGAGGCGCTGAAGGCGCGCGACGGCGCCCGCGCCGTCACCCTGCTCGATCAGCATATCCGGGTGCTGGAGCGGGCGGCGGCACCGGTGCCGAAGGCGGCACCAGCGACACCGGCAGGGTGACGGAACCATCGGCGCGGGCACCGGTTCGCCGGAGAGGTCACCGCCGGGTGACAACCGGATGGAGGTTCCGCCCATGTCCCGCCCGCTCCGCCATCACCCCTATGACGCACCTTCGGGCGGCTGGGGGTCGATGCAGTCGCTTGTCCGCCATGCCAGCCGTCAGCAGGTCTGGGGCAGTGCGCTTGGGGAACTGCCGCGCCAGAACAAGCCCGACGGCTTCATGTGCGTCAGCTGCGCCTGGGCCAAGCCGGCCGAGACCCATGCGGCGGAGTTCTGCGAGAACGGCGCCAAGGCGACCTTCTGGGAGCTGACCTCGAAACGGGCGACGGCCGATTTCTTTGCCCGCCACACCACGGAAGAGTTGCGGGGGTGGGAAGATTTCGACCTGGAGAACGAGGGGCGGCTGACCTGCCCGATGCGTCACGACCCCGAAACCGACCGCTATCTGCCGGTGTCGTGGGACGAGGCCTTCGCGGCGATCGGCCGCCGGCTGAAGACCTTCGATCCCGACCGGGTGGTGTTCTATGCCTCGGGGCGGGCCTCGCTCGAAGCCTCGTACATGTACCAGCTGTTCGCGCGGATCTACGGCACCAACAACCTGCCCGACAGTTCCAACATGTGCCACGAGACGACGTCCAAATCGCTGCCGAAGAGCATCGGCGTGCCGGTCGGTACGGTGGAGCTGGATGATTTCGAGCACACCGACTGCATCCTGGCCTTCGGGCAGAATGTCGGATCCAACGCGCCGCGGATGCTGCACCCCCTGCAGCGCGCGGCGGAGCGCGGGGTCTCGATGCTGGTCTTCAACCCGATGCGCGAGCGGGGCTGGCTGACCTTCGTCGATCCGCAGAACCCCGGGCAGATGCTGGCGGGGCGGCCCACGCGGCTCGCCTCGCGCTATTATCAGCCGCGGCCCGCGGGCGATATCGCCGTCATGACGGGCATGGCCAAGACGCTGCTGGCGCTGGACGATGCCGCGCAGGCGGCGGGGGAGCCGCGCGTGCTCGACCAGGCTTTCATCGACGAGCATTGCCACGGGTTCGGGGATTTCGAACGGATGGTCCGCAAGACCGGCTGGGACGAGATCGAGCGCAATGCCGGCCTGACCCGCGAGGCGATCGAAGATGCCGGCCGCATCTATGCCCGCGCAGAACGCGCGATTGCGATCTACGGCATGGGGCTGACCCAGCACAGGCTTGGATCCGACAGTGTCGGCATGCTGGTCAATCTGCTGCTGATGCGGGGGCAGATCGGCCGCATCGGCACCGGGATCCTGCCGGTGCGCGGCCATTCCAACGTGCAGGGGCAGCGCACCGTCGGCATCGCCGACGCCCCGGCACTGGTGCCGATCGACCGGCTGGGCGAGATGTACGGCTTTGCGCCGCCCCGAAAAAAGGGCTTCGCCACGGTGGAGGCCTGCGAAGCCATGCTGGAGGACGGCGTCGACGCCTTCATCGGCCTTGGCGGCAACTTCCTGCGCGCGGTGCCCGATCATGCGCGGATGGAACCCGCCTGGGGCCGGCTGAAGCTGGCGGTGCATGTGGCGACCAGGCTGAACCGCAGCCATCTGGTGACGGCGGAAGAAACCTATCTTCTGCCCTGTCTGGGCCGTCTGGAAGAGGATGTGCAGGCCGGCGGTCCGCAGGTGGTGACGATGGAGGATTCGACCGCCCATATCCATGCCTCGCGCGGGCGGGCGCGGCCGGCAAGCCCCGATCTGCTGTCGGAAATCCGGATCGTCGCCGAACTGGCCAAGGCCACGCTTTCCGGAGCCGCACGGGTGCCCTGGGACGACTGGGTGGCGGATTACGGCCGCATCCGCGATGCCATCGCCCGAACCTTCCCCGAAGACTTCCACGACATGAATGCGCGCATGTTCACCCCCGGCGGCTTCGCCCGCCCGCTGGCGGCACGCGACCGGCGCTGGAACACCGACACCGGCAAGGCCAATTTCCGGACACCCGCCGCGCTCAATGCCAGCTTCGACCCGGATGACGACGACACCGTCTTCCGGCTGATCACGCTCCGCTCCAACGACCAGTTCAACACCACGATCTATGGCTATCGCGACCGCTTTCGCGGCATCGACGGTTCGCGGATGGTGGTGATGATGAACCCTGAGGATGTCGACCGGATGGGGCTGGTGTCGGGGGCAAGGGTGGAGCTGACCACGGTTGCCGAAGACGGCATCCCCCGCCGCAAGGCCGGGCTCACCCTGCTGGCCTATGACGTGCCCAAAGGCTGTCTCGCCGCCTATTACCCGGAATGCAACGTGCTGGTGCCGCTCTCTCATCACGAGCGCGACAGCCTGACGCCGGCAGCCAAATCGGTGCCGGTCAGGATCGCCGCCGAGGTGGGCGATGCGCGTGTCCGAGGCGGCCGCCCTCAGATCGAGGCCATGTAGCCGCCATCGACATAAAGCAGGGTGCCGGTGACATAGGCGGCGGCCGGCGAGGCGAGGAAGACGGCGGCGCCGATCAGGTCGTCGACCTCTCCGAAGCGGCCGGCCGGGATGCTGGCCCGCATGCGGTCGGCCCAGGCCTCGTCCTCGAAGAAGACCTCGGTCATGTCGGTGCGGAAATAGCCGGGACCGATGCCGTTGACCCGGATGCCGCGGCCGGCCCATTCGGTGGCAAGCGTGCGGGTCAGGCCCAGAAGACCGCTCTTGGAGGCACCATAGGCGGCAGCTGTCGGCACGCCGACCTCGGAGGTGAGCGAGCAGAGATTGATGATCGCGCCGCCGCCGGCGCCGCTCATGATCCGGGCGGCCGCCTGGGCGCAGAAGAAAGCGCCTTTGAGATTGGTGTCCTGGATCCTGTCCCACAGGGCCTCGTCGACATCCAGCGAGGGGCAGACCTGTTCCATGCCGGCATTGTTGACCAGGATGTCGAGCCCGCCGAGCTTTTCGGCGGCCTGCGCCACCCCGGCACGGATCTGTTCGACCGAGGAGACGTCGAAGGGCACGGCGACCGCGCGGCCGCCGGCGCCGATGATGCGTGCGATGACCCCTTCGAGTGCCGCCGCATCGCGGCCCGAGACCGCTACCGCGGCCCCGGCCCCGGCGAGGCCCGTGGCCAGCGCCCGGCCGATGCCGCGGCTGGCGCCGGTGACCAGTGCCTTGCGGCCGGCCAGGGAGAAGCGGGAGAGGACGGAGGTGGCGGTCTCTGACATGAAAGACGATCCCGGGCGCTGAAGGACAGGGTGGCGTTCGGGTGATGATCGGACGCGGGCGATGCGGTATCAATCCTTCCATCGCGTGCCGGCGGCAATCGCCGGCATCGCCCATGACCCCGAGGCCTGCCCGATGACTGCGACCGCCGCCACCACGTCCTCTGCCGCACAGGCTCCCACCGCGCTCGCTCGTGATCTGACCCGCGCTGGCCGCATCGCCGAAGCCGAGGCGGTGATTGCAGGCCTGGTGGCCGAGGTGGCGGACTTCACCCCGGCGCGGGTGACCATCAACCGCGACGGCTACAGCCTGAATTCGGTCAACGGCTTCGTCGAGGCAGCCGATGGCCGGTCCTTCTTCTTCAAGTTCCACCAGGAGGAGGACGAGGCCGAAACCGTGGGCGAATACTACCGCGCCGAGTTGCTGGCCGGGGCCGGATTTCCGGTCGACCGTCCGGTGGTCGCCTCGGGCGCGGTCGGCCGGCAGATCCTGATCTATGCCCGGCGCGATCAGCCGCGGCTGGCCGATCTGGCCCGCGCGGTGGAGGCGGAGGCGCGCGGCATCGGCGGGCCGGCGCCGGTTGCGGCCGTGCGGCTGATTGCCGCCCAGGCCGATGCCGACCGGCTGGTCGCCGATCGCTATCTGGCGACGCTTCACGACATCACGGCAGACGAGGCCGCCGCCGAGCCGCTGCACCGGCTGTTCCATGACCGGCTGATCGATCACGGCGCGCCGGAGCGGCCGGGCGGGCGGATGGCCCGGTTCTACGAGAGCCGGGTCTTTCATCTGGGCGGCCGGGCTGAAGTGCCGGACCTGACCCTGTCCTGGCATCAGCTCAAGGATCTGCGCTGGACGGTGGGCGGCATCACCTATGACCGGGGCCTGGGCGCGCTGTTCGACGAGGCCCGCGCGCGGCTGCTGCCGGCCCGCTTCGCCGGGGCCGGCGTCGTTGCCCATGGTGACGCCCATAATGCCAATGTCTGGTTCGAAACCGGGGCGGACGGCATGGCCGACCGGCTGGTCTTCTTCGATCCGGCCTTTGCCGGTGCCCATGTGCCGGCTCTGCTGGCCGAGGTGAAGGCCACCTTCCACAACATCTTCGCCCATCCCTTCTGGCTGTATGACGCGGCGGTGGCCGAGGGGCTTTACACCGTGCGGGCGCGGCTCGATGCCGACGGGCGGGGGATCACCATCGATCACGATCATGATCCGGGCCCCCTGCGCCGGGCATTTCTGGCGGCCAAGGGGGATCTGCTCTGGCGACCGCTGCTGCAGGCCCTGGCGGCACGCGGGCAGCTTGATGCAGACTGGCGACGGGTGGTGAAGCTGGCGCTGTTCTGCTGCCCGACCCTGGTGATGAACCTGCGGGCCGGCCCCGATGGTGGCCATCACGGCCCCGCCGCCTCGGCGCTGGGGCTTGCGATCGCGGTCGCCATGGGGGCGGAGCCTGCGGGCGGCGCCGCCGATCCGCTCTCCACCATGCTGGACGCCGTCACCCCCTGACGGAACCCGCCCGTGCCGCATGCTGCGGCAGGCCGGGCGGGCGATCTTGACAGTTTTCCGACGATCCGGTGGACTGGCCGCCGAACCCTTCCCTGGAGCAGAACATCGATGTCCGCAGATGCAGCGGCGACGCCCGAGATGGTGCGCGTCGACCGGGTCAGCCGGAGCTTCAACGGCACCAAGGCGGTGGACGAGGTGTCCTTCACGCTGGCGCGTGGGCGTTTCCTCACCATCCTCGGCCCCAGCGGCTCGGGCAAGACCACGCTGCTACGCATGATCGCGGGCTTTCTTGCCCCGACGGGCGGGGAGATCGTGCTGGGTGGCCGGCCGGTTTCGGCCGAGCCGCCGCATCGCCGGTCGATCGGTATGGTGTTCCAGAAGCTGGCGCTGTTCCCGCACATGACCGCAGCCGAGAACGTCGCCTATCCGCTGCGCATGCGCCGCTTCGACGCCCGCACCATTCCGGATCGGGTTGAACGCTATCTGGAACTGGTCCGGCTGGGCGGCTATGGCGGCCGGCGGATCCACGAGCTGTCGGGCGGGCAGCAGCAGCGCGTGGCGATCGCCCGCGCCCTGGTCTTCGAACCCGATCTGCTGCTGCTCGACGAACCGCTGGCGGCGCTGGACAAGAAGCTGCGCGAGGAGATGCAGCTGGAATTCCGCCGCATCCAGCGCGAACTGGGTGTCACCACCATCAACGTCACCCATGATCAGCGCGAGGCGCTGGTGATGTCGGACGAGATCCTGGTGATGGATGGCGGCCGCACCCAGCAGCTGGCGGCACCGGTGGAGACCTATCGCCGCCCGGCCAATCCCTTCGTCGCCGGCTTCATCGGCGTCACCAATCTGCTGGAGGGCCGCGCCCTCACCGCCGGCGGCCAGATGGTCGCCTTCGGCAATCTGGAATGCCAGGCCACCCCGGTGGGGACGGGCGAGATCGCAGCCGGTACGCCGGTGACGGTCTCGATCCGCGCCGAGCAGCTGCGCATCGCCGATGATGCCGATGCGCTCGACACCGACGGTGCCGGCGGCGGGCTGGAGGTGATCGTGCGGGCGACCATCACCGAGGCGATCTTCGAGGGCGAGCGGTCGGTCTATGCGGCCCGGGTGCCTGCGCTCGGCAATGCGGTGCTCCGGGTCTTCGATCATGATCCCGCCGCCCATCGCGCCTGGACGCCCGGCCAGTCGGTGCATCTGGGCTGGACGGCGCGCGACCTGCTGGTCTATCCGGCGTGAGCGATGACCCCGGCCTACGACGACCCCCGGCCTAAGACTTCACGATCCAGGGACGGCCGCCGCATGCGGCCTGCAAGAACAGGGAACAGGGCGATGACCAAGCATGACGACGCGATGCGCGGCGCCAGCCGCCGTCAGGTGCTGAAGGGCGGCATGATGGCCGCGGCCGGGGCGGCGCTGACCGGTACCCCGGCGCTGGTTCTGGGCCGCCGGGCCTTTGCCGCCGAGCCGGCCAAGCCGGCCGAGATCATCGTCCGCGCCTGGGGCGGTGTCTGGGTCGAGGCGCTGGACAAGGGCGTGTCGCAGAGCTTCACCGAGGCGACCGGCATCCGTGTGCGCCACGACCTGACCGAGGACAACGAGATCCAGCCCAAGATCTGGGCTGCCGTGGCGCAGAAGCGGGTGCCGCCGATTCATGTCAACTGGGACACCTCGACCAACGCCACCAAGTCGGCGCTGCGCGGCGTGACCGAGGATCTGTCGGATCTGTCCAACCTGCCGCAGCTGCTGCCGGTGGCGAAGCCGGTCGGGCTGGAGGGTTGGCCGATCGTCAACACCTATTCCTATGTCTACGTGCTGGCCTATCGGACCGAAGCCTTCCCCGACGGCGCGCCGAAGAGCTGGACGGTGATGCTCGACCCGAAGTTCAAGGGCCGGGTCGCGCTCTACAATGACGGCATCGGCTTCCACCCGGCGGCGCAGGTCGCGGGCGGCGGTAAGGTGTCGGACATTCCGGCCAACATGGAGCCGGCCTGGGCGTTCATCCGCAAGCTGAAGGCGCAGCAGCCGCTGCTGGGCGAGGATCCGGATTTCACCAACTGGTTCCAGCAGGGCGAGATCGACGTCGCCTGCACCATCATCTCCAATGCCCGCGAAGCGAAGCAGAACGGCATCAAGGTCGATTGGACCGTGCCGGAAGAGGGTGCCAAGGTCGATACCGATGCGCTCTGGGTGCCCAAGGGTCTGCCCGAAAGCGAGCTGTACTGGGCCAAGCAGTATGTGAACCACGCCATTTCCAAGGGCGCGCAGCAGGCCTGGACCGAGAAACTGGGTCTTCCCGGCGTCCAGCCCGGCCTGACGCCGCCGGCCGACCTGGCGGGCGACCCGGCCTATCCGACCACGCCTGAAGACTTCGCCCGGCTGATCAGCGTGCCGACCCCGGTGCTGGTCGAGCACGAGCGCGAATGGTTCCAGACCTTCAAGGAGATCATGCAGGGCTGACGCCCTGTGCTTTCCAAGGTCATGCAGGGTTGACACCCTGTGGGCGGCACCGGCGCAATCCGGTGCCGCCCGATCCGTGACACATCTTCCGAGGATGCCGGTCGCCGCCATGCTCCGCCCGTCGAAACGCGCCTATCCGCTGTCCTGGCGGCTGCTCGATGCGGCCGAGGCGGCCGTGGGGCTGATCCGCCCGAAACGGCCCGAGTTGGTCGTGCCTGCCCTGTTCCTTGCCCCCGCCATCCTGCTGGTCGCGGTGCTGGTCTGGGGCCTGGTCGACATGGCATCCGACAGCCTGCATATGCTCGACACGGCGACCTTCCTGCCGGCCGAGGCGATGAGCCTCGGCAATTACGCCCAGCTGATCGACCGGCCGATCTATGCGACCGTCATCTGGCGCAGCCTGCTGGCGGGGGTGATCGTGACCGCGGCGACCCTGCTGCTCGCCTTCCCCTATGCCTATGTGATGGTGCGCACGCCCTCGCCGGTGATACGGCGGGTGCTGCTGATCAGCCTGTTCCTGCCCTTCTTCATCGGCCAGGTGGTCCGCGCCTATGGCTGGCTGATCATCCTGGGTGCCAAGGGCATCGTGAACGGCGCGATCACCGGGCTCGGGTTTGAGCCGCTGAAGCTGATCTATACCTACGAGACCATCCTGTTCGGGCTGGTCCAGTACATGCTGCCCTTCGCCGTGCTGCTGATCGCGCCCGCAATCACCGCGATCGGCGAGGAGGTGGAGATGGCGGCCTCCTCGCTCGGCGCCAACTGGTGGCGGGGCTTCGCGACCGTGGTGCTGCCCATGGCCCGGCCGGGGCTGATCGCGGCCGGGGTGGTGGTCTTCACGCTCACCCTCACCGATTTCGCCATCCCCAACATCCTGGGCGGCGGCACCAACGACTTTGCGGCCAACGCCATCTACGACGCCTTTTTCCGGATCTCGGACAGCGGGCTCGGGGCGGCACTCGCCATCGTGCTCACCTTCCTCGGCAGCACCATCGTCGGCATCATCCTGGCGATCGCCGGGGCCGGCACGCTCGGCATGGGCGGGCGGGCGCCTGCAAAGGGAGGCGGAGCATGAGCGCTGCCGGCAATACCCCCCGCTCCAAGCGGCTGCTGCTCTGGTCGGTGATCGGCTTCGATCTGCTGATCCTGGCCCTGCCGACCCTGATCGTGCTCGGCGCCTCGTTCACCGCCGGCAATATCGTGACCTTCCCGCCCGACGGCCTGTCGCTGCAATGGTACGAAAAGGTGGTCGGCGCCTACGAACTGCGTCAGGCTTTCTGGCGGTCGCTCTGGGTGGCGGTGGTCTGCACGCTGATCAGCCTGCCGGCGGGCACGCTGGCTGCCATCGCGCTCGCCCGCTGGCGGATCGCCTTCGGGCGGACGCTTCAGGTCTATCTGCTGCTGCCCTTCACCGTGCCGCTGATCGCCTCGGGCATCGGCATGATGCTGCTCTTCGGGCGGATCGGCATTCTGGGCCAGCTCTGGCCGGTGGGGCTTGCCTGTGCGGTGATCAACCTGCCCTTCATGATCTGGGCGGTGGGCGCCTCGGTGAACGCGCTCGACCCCGATCTTGAGAATGCGGCGGCCAATTGCGGCGCGCCGCCGGTGCAGACCTTCCTGACCGTCACCCTGCCCGCGGTGATGCCGGGTGTGATCACCGGCGCGCTGCTGATGTTCGTGCTCGCCTTCAACGAGTTCCTGGTCAGCCTGCTGCTGGTCGATGCGCGCATCGTGACCCTGCCGGTGCAGATCTATAATTCGATCCGCAGCGTGATCACGCCGGATCTCGCGGCGGTGTCGGTGGTCTATATCCTGGTCGCCGCCCTCGCCATCCGGGCTCTCGACAAGCTGGTCGGGCTCGACCTGTTCCTGCGCTCAAAATGAGCATCTACCTCCCTGAGGAGTCCTGCGCCATGCCGGCCGTCAACCTCCACGACCTTTCGACCCTCGACGCCGCCGCCCGCGCCGACCTGCTCAAGCGCGCCGAAAGCGATCTCGGCCCCTTCCTCGACAAGGTCCGGCCGATCATCGAAGCGGTGTGCACCGAGGGAGATGCGGCGCTGGCCCGTTTCGCCCGTGATTTCGACAGGGCGCCTGTCGATCCGGCCCGGATCAAGGTCGAGCCGGAGGCCTTTGATCGGGCCTTCGATCAGGTTGAGCCCGAGGTGATCGAGGCGATCCGCTTTGCGGTCGACAACATCCGCCGCTTCCATCAGGACCAGAAGCCCGAAGAGATGTGGCTGCACGAGGTGCGCCCCGGTGCCTTTGCCGGTGACCGCTTCCTGCCGATCCCGTCGGTCGCCTGCTATGTGCCGCGGGGCAAGGGCTCGTTTCCGAGCGTGGTGATGATGACCACGGTGCCGGCGGTGGTGGCGGGCGTGCCCGAGATTTCAATCATCACACCGCCCGGTCCCGATGGCGAGGTCGATGCGGCGACGCTGGTTGCGGCACGGCTCGCCGGTGTCGAGACGGTCTACAAATGCGGCGGCGCCCAGGGTGTCGCGGCGGTGGCCTATGGCACCGAAACCGTCCGCAAGGCGGTGAAGATCGTGGGCCCCGGCAGCCCCTGGGTGGTGGCGGCCAAGCGCCTGCTGTCGGATGTGATCGATCCCGGCATCCCCGCCGGGCCGAGCGAGGCGATCATCTTCGCCGACGATACGGCGGATGGACGGCTGGCGGCGCTCGACCTGCTGGTCGAGGCGGAGCACGGCCCCGACAGCTCGGCCTATCTGGTCACCACCAGCCGCAAGGTCGCCGAGGATGCGATCGCGGCTCTCGACGGCTACTGGGCGAAGATGGGCGAGCAGCGCCGCGGCTTCTCGACCACCGTGCTCACCGGCCCGCGCGGTGGCGTGGTGCTGGCCCCGGATCTGGAGGCGGCCTATGCCTTCATCAACGACTATGCGCCGGAACATCTGGAAGTGCTGGGTGACGAGCCCTTCGCTCATCTGGGACAACTGGTGAATGCGGGCGAGATTCTGCTCGGCAACCGTACCCCGGTGACGCTCGGCAATTTCGTGCTCGGGCCCAATGCCGTGCTGCCGACCAATGCTGCGGCCCGTACGTTCTCGCCGCTGTCGGTCTTCGACTACATGAAGCGGTCCTCGGTCGGCTATGTCACCGCCCGGGCCTATCCGGAGCTTGCCCGCCATGCCGGCGTGCTCGCCCGCTATGAGGGCTTCGAAGCCCATGCCGCCGCGGTCTCTGAAGTGCGCGACACGCTGCTGAAGCGTTGATCGCGGTCCAGGCGACCGGTTCAGCCGACATCGCCACGGCGCAGCGCCTGATCGCGAACCTCGCGCGGGGTGCGGCCGTGGCGGCGGCGGACGGCGTCGGTGAAGGCGGCATGGCTGGCGAAACCGGCCTCATAGGCGATCCGGGCGATGGTCAGATCGCTCGTCCCCGGATCCATCAGCATGTGGAGGCCGGCGGCGATCCGGGTCTCGCGGATCAGTGTCTGGACCGTATGGCCGCTGCCGCGCATCGCCCGATGCAGATAGCCGGGGCTGATGCCCAGCCGTTCCGCCACGGCCTGGGGCGTCAGGCCGGGATCGGTGGCCTCGGCGCGGATCAGGGCTTCGGCCCGCCGGCGCAGCGCGGTCAGCCCCGGGGTGGGCGGGGCGGCGGCGGGGGGTGCTGCGAACATCAGGGCGATCAGGTCCAGCAGGGCCCGGGCGGCGTGTTCGGCACGTCGCTGGTCGACCGGTTTCGGGGCCTCAAGCAGGGCGTCGATCATGGCGGTCACCGCCTGCAGCAGGGCAGGGTCTGCGGCACGCTGCCCGTCGGTCACGGCGGGTGCGACCGCGAAACCGCCGCCCGCACATGTCACCGCCGGCGGGATCTTCACGCAGACGCTCGTCAGGCCCTCGACGCATCGAAAACCGTAAGGGCGGGACAGATCGGTGACGAGCGCCTCGCCCGGGCGGACATAGCCGGATCGGTCGCCCTGGCAATGGATCATCCGGCCCGACACCGGTATCGACACGGAAAACCCGGCCACCTCGTCCTGCCGGATGTGCGCCTCGCTGCGGATCACGGTGCAGTCGTCGCAGGTGAATCTGGTCAGCGACAATGGCCCGACCCGTCTTTCGACGATCCGGGCATGGAAGGGCTGACGGTCGGGAATGACGTCGAACGAGCAATAGATGTCGGTGACCGCTTCGCGCCACCGCTCAACACCTGGTAGTGACCGGCAATCCAGGTCGAGGATCCGGACCCCCATGATGACTTTGCGCTCCACGACCTGAACAAGTGCCAACGGCATATTGGATGTCGTGGAGAAAAGAGCATGCAATGGCAAACGCCGTGATGATGCATATTGCATCACACACGAACGGTGTTTCGCCTTTCAGGTCACCCGGTCGAAAGCTTTTGTACACGCGACGGCAAGACGCCGGTCTGACCGACGCCTTATGCTCGTCACATATCGACCAGCCGCCTGAGGCGATTATGGTCGATGTACCGATCCGTTCCGGGGGCACATCGCCTTGTGCTGGCGGCCCTTGTGCTGACGGAACGGGTCGGGCGGGCCCGCGTGCGGTCCCGACAGGGCAGTGTCGGGGCCGCACGCGGTTCGTCGTGGTGGTCAGCCGATGGCTGGTTCAGAACCGGTAGCCGACACCCACGCCGAACAGCCACGGGTCGATGTCGACATCGGCCTTGATCGAGTTGTTGATCGTGACGTCGGTGTTCAGGAACAGCTTCTTCACGTCGATATTGGCGACCCAATGGTCGTCGATCGCGAAGTCGACACCGGCCTGCAGGGCGAAGCCGAAGCCATTGTCATAGTCGATGTCGATGCCGGCCGGGGTGTCCTCGTTGTAGAACACGGTGTAGTTCACGCCGGCGCCGACATAGGGACGGATCTTGCCGTCCGGAATGAAGTGGTACTGCGCAGTCAGGGTGGGGGGCAGCAGCCAGACGCTGCCGAGATCCACACCGCCGACCGAGGTGCCCTTGGCCTTCACGTCATGCTTGGTCGTACCCAGGATCAGCTCGAAGGCGATGTTCTGGGTGGCGAAATAGGTGATGTCCAGCTCGGGGATGACCGAGTTGTCGATCGACACGTCACCGCCGATCGGGCTGATCGATGCGCCCTCGTCGGGGACCACGGCCACACCGCGGACGCGCAGCATCCAGGGGCTCTTGTCTTCGGCGGCGGCAGGCGCTGCACCGGCAAGAGCACCGGCAAGGGTGCCGGCGGCGACGAGGGCGGCGAGGCCGGCGGCCTTCAGGGCGCGGGGGGCTTTGTTGAGCGTGGTGGTCATTGATCTGGCCTTCGTTGGCAGCGGTCACCGGCCGGACTGCGGCGGCCTTGTCATGCACGGCCCGCCCTGCAGCCGGTGGTCCGGAACTCTCCGATACGTCACCGGTCGATGGCCCCATAAAGCGCCTGTGTCCTTTTTCGGGCGTTGATCTGGATCAACCTCCGGCATGGATGCGACCGGATGTCGCGCTGCCTGTTGGCGCCCCGTTCTGGAATTGCCGTTTTTGATCTTGCGCAAGGAAGCCCTGCGGCGGGCCGGGCAGGATCACGGCAATCAAGGTCACGCCCGGAGAGGTCAACGCCCATGGCAACCGTCGTCGAACTCCGCCCTGCCGTGCAGACATCCCCCGCCGCGCCGCGCCGCGCCGAGGTTGCGCAGACGGCCCTGCGGGCCGCGCGTCTGCCGCGCTACACCAGCTATCCGACCGCCTTGCAGTTCGATGCTGCGGTGGGTCCCGATCAGGCGGCTGCATGGATGCGGGCGGTACCGGCGGACGAGCCGGTGTCGATCTATGTCCACGTGCCGTTCTGCGACACGCTGTGCTGGTTCTGCGGCTGCCACACCCGGGTGGTGAATGTGCGCGGACCCATCGAGGCCTATGTCCGCAGCCTGGTGGCCGAGATCGAGATGGTGGCCGGGATGCTGGGCCGGCGGCATCGGGTCAGCCATCTGCATTTCGGCGGCGGCAGCCCGACCATCCTGGAGCCGGGTGATATCGATCTGATCTTCCGGACACTGACTCGCGCCTTCGATATCGGGAGCGAGGCCGAGATTGCGCTGGAGATCGATCCCCGCGACCTGGATCCGGCGCGGCTGGATGCCTGGGCGACGGCTGGCGTCAACCGGGCGAGCCTGGGTGTGCAGGATCTGGATCCCGAGGTTCAGAAGGCGATCAACCGCATCCAGCCGGCCGAGGCGACCGCACAGGCGGTGCAGGAACTGCGCGCGCGCGGGATCCATGCGATCAACATCGATCTGGTCCACGGCCTGCCCCACCAGACCGTCGAGGGCGTGATCGCCACCGTCGATCAGGTGCTGACCCTGGCCCCCGATCGGGTGGCGCTGTTCGGCTATGCCCATGTGCCGACCCTGAAGCCGCATCAGCGCCTGGTGCCCGAACATGCCCTGCCGGGGGCGGTCGAACGGCTGGAACAGGCCGAGGCGGCCGCGCGGCGGCTGATCGCGGCCGGCTATGCCGGCATCGGCCTCGATCATTTCGCCCGACCTGAGGATTCGCTGGCGGTGGCCCAGCGTGAAGGCCGGCTGCGGCGCAATTTCCAGGGCTATACCACCGACATGGCGACCGCCATTCTGGGCTTCGGCCCGTCGGCCATCGGTGATCTGCCGGGCGGCTATGTCCAGAACACCACCGATGTCCGGGCCTGGCGCGAGGCGATCGCCGCCGGCCGGCTCGGCACGGTGCGCGGCGTCGCCGTCACCGCCGACGATCTGCTGCGCCGGGCGGTGATCGAGCGGTTGATGTGCGACCACGCGGTCGATGTGGCAGCGGTCGCCGCCGGGCAGGGCCGCGACCCTGCGGAGCTTGCCGATGCCTTCGCGCGGCTGGCCCCGCTGGAGGCGCGGGGCGTGGTGGTGCGCGACGGCTGGCGGCTGACGGTGCCGGCGGGCATGACACCGGATGTGCAGCGTGTCGCCACCTGTTTCGATACTTATCTTAACCCCGCGGTATGGGCGATGGTCGCGGCCGAATAGGGGCCAGCCCTTCTTTCGGCCGCGCCACGCGGCATCACTTCGGGGGGAAGAGCGGGTCGAGCGCCTGCGGCATGAAGGCATCGGCCCATTCCTGGACGAAATGCCCGCCGTCTTCGACCTCGATCGGCGGCGGGCAGCCCCGGATCACCTGATGCAGGGCGGTCATCGCCGGCTTGCCCAGCACCGGGTCGGCCATGCCGATCACCATCGACGACCGGCCCGACCAGTCCGATCGCCACCAGTCGCGGGCGGCACGCGACAGCGGCGCCCCTTCGGCATCCGGATGATCGGGGACCAGCGACGGGAAGACTCGGGCACCCGCCCGATAGCTGTCGTCGGGATAGGGGGCGTCATAGGCGGCGGCCTCTTCCGGCGTCAGATGCGGACAGCCGCGCTGGAAGAGTTTCGAGATCGAGAAATCCGGGCTGTTGGCGACGAAATCGCGCCAGGCCTCGAACCCCTTGCCCAGCGGCCGGTCGCCGGTGCCGAGGGCGGTGTTCATGACCAGAAGCCCCTGGAAGCGTTCCGGCATCTCGGGCGGCAGCGTCAGGCCCAGCAGCCCGCCCCAATCCTGCACCACCAGGATGATGTTGTGGAGGTTCAGCCGCTTGATCAGCTCCACCAGCATGCCGCGGTGGAACAGAAAGCCATAGGCGCGGTCGTCGGTCAGCTTGTCGGAGCGGCCGAAGCCGATCAGATCGGGCGCCACCACCCGGCCGCGCGCGACCAGCTGGGGGATCATGCGGCGATAGAGATAGCTCCAGCTCGGCTGGCCGTGCAGGCAGAGAAAGGTCGGCGCGTCGGCCCCGGCATCGGCGACGGCGGCCGGCTCGTCGACACAGGCGATGCGGATGCCTTCATAGCCGGGCAGATCGTCGAGGTAATGCGGCACATAGGACCAGCCGGGCAGGTCCAGGAAGCGCGCATCGGGCGTGCGCAGGATCTGGGTCATCGGGCGTTGTCTCCGGAATGGCTTCTCATGCCGCCGCCGCATGCGGCGGCGGCAGGGCCGGTTGCAGGACGGGGCTCGTCCCGCAATCCAGCATAGGCCATCCGGTTCCGGAGATCAGCCGAGGAGCGTGACCGCGTCTGCGACCAGCCGGGCGGCGATCGCCCACATCACCAGCGCGATGATCCCGTCCAGCACCCGCCAGGCGGCGGGCCGGCGGAACACCGGCACCAGCAGCCGCGCGCCCCAGCCCAGCGCCGAGAACCAGCTGATCGAGGCAAGCGCGGCGCCGCCCACGAACCACAGCCGCTCCGGCATCGGGTGGCGCCCGGAAATGCTGCCCAGCAGGACGACCGTGTCCAGATAGACATGCGGGTTGAGCAGGGTGACCGCCGCGACGGTCCCGAGCGTCGCGAGAAGCGGGGCAGGGGCCGCTTCGGAGGGCAGGAGACGGCCCGGATGCAGGGCGCGGCGGGCGGCCATCAGGCCATAGATGCCAAGGAAGAGCGCGCCCGCGAGCGACACGTATCCAAGCAGGACCTCGTGACCGGCGATCAGCGAGCCGAGGCCGAGGGCACCGGCGCCGATGAGCAGCGCGTCGGTGGCGGCGCAAAAGGCGACGATCGGCAGGACATGGGCGCGGATCAGGCCCTGGCGGAGGACGAAGGCGTTCTGGGCGCCGATCGCAATGATCAGCCCGGCACCGAGGGCAAAGCCTTCGAGTGCGGTTTCGATGGGAAGCGACATGGAAAACGAAACCCGTCTGCGGGAATGGTCGGGGCCGCCTGTCGATGCACGACATCATCGCCCGCGCCGGTCTGTCGGGGCGGGGCGGGCGGCGGGAGGTGCTCGCACGGCAACCGGGCCGTGCGGGCCTCAGACCTTCCGGCGGCTGATTTTCTCGAGATAGGCCGAGACGAGCAGAGCCATGGCGGGGCGGGTTCCGATCACGGGATCAAGAGGCCGCCACTATGCCCGGCAGGACGCCCGGCTGCAATGGGGGCGATCGCATGACCCCCATGCCGGAGGGATGTGCAGGCGGTGCAGGGCAGCCCCCGGAGATCTTCCGTTCTGTTTCGTTTGAACTTTCACTTCGGTGCGAACATATTTCGTTTGACGGGGCGGCGCGGGTGATCCGCAGCCTGCCCAGCGCGACCCGACCGGTTGCAGAGGGGCTTCGACGATGTCCGGGCATGTGTATGATCTGGCGGTGATCGGTGGCGGCGTGAATGGCTGCGGCATTGCCCGCGATGCCGCCGGCCGCGGGCTGGATGTGGTGGTGGTGGAGAAGGGCGACCTTGCCGGGGCCACCTCGTCCGCCAGCACCAAGCTGATCCATGGCGGGCTGCGCTATCTGGAACATCGCGAATTCCGGCTGGTGCGCGAGGCGCTGCAGGAACGCGCCGTGCTGCTGGATGCGCTGCCCCACATCGCCTGGCCGCTGCGCTTCGTGCTGCCGCATCACCGGGGCCTGCGGCCGCGCTGGATGATCCGGCTGGGCCTGTTCATCTATGATCATCTGGCCGGCGGCAATGGCGGGCGGCGAAAGCTGCCGGGCACCCGGCGCCTGGATCTGTCGCGGGATGCGGCCGGCCTGCCGCTGAAGGACGACTACCACACCGCTTTCGAATATTCCGACGCCTGGGTCGACGATGCCCGGCTGGTGGTGCTGAACGCGCTCGATGCGCAGGAAAACGGCGCCCGCATCCTGACCCGCACTGAATTCACCGCCGCCGATCGCGGCGCCGATCTCTGGACGCTGTCGCTGCGCGATGTGGAGACCGGGGAGGTTTCGATCATCCGCGCCCGGGCGGTGGTCAATGCCGCCGGCCCCTGGGTGGCGGAGACCCTGGTCGACCGGCTGAAGGTGAAGACGCCCGAGCGGGTGCGCCTGGTGCGGGGCAGCCATATCGTGGTGCCCCGGCTGTTCGACCACGACCGCGCCTATATCTTCCAGAATGCCGACAACCGCATTGTCTTCGCCATTCCCTACGAGGACGACTTCACCCTGATCGGCACCACCGATGCCGATCACAAGGGTGACCCGGGCCGGGTCGCGATCACGCCCGAAGAGGTCGACTATCTCTGCCGGGCGGTCTCGGGCTATTTCCGGCGCCCGGTCACGCCCGAGATGGTGGTCTGGACCTATTCCGGTGTTCGCCCGCTTTATGACGACGGGGCGAGCAAGGCGCAGGAAGCGACCCGCGACTATGTGCTGACGGTCGACACCGCGGCCGCACCCGTGATCAGCGCATTCGGCGGCAAGATCACCACCTATCGCCGTCTGGCCGAGGCGGCGCTGGCGAAGCTGGAGCCGCTGCTGCCGGCACGCACCGACGGCCGGGCGCTGCGCGGCCCCTGGACCGCCGATGCGCCGCTGCCCGGCGGCCGCCTGCCCGCCGGCGGGGTCGAGGCGCTGGTGCAGAGCCTGGCGCTCAGCCATCCCGTGCTGGACGAACGGACCCGCCGGCGTCTGGCCCGCGCCTATGGCGGCTATGTCCATCGCGTGATCGGCGATGCGGCGGGCGACCCATCGGCGCTGGGCGAGCATTTCGGGGCCGGTCTCCATGCCCGCGAGGTGGCCTGGCTGATGGATCATGAATGGGCGCGCACGGCAGAGGATGTCCTCTGGCGGCGCACCAAGCTGGGTCTCAGGATCGATGCCGCGGGTGTCCGCCGGCTCGATGCCTGGATGCAGGCCCGCCGCTCGGCGCGTCTTGCGGCGTGAGCGTGCGGCTGCAGCAGAGCGGTGCCCGGGCAACCGGCACCACCGGACTTGCCGGGGCCCCGTCCCCCGGCCCAAACTGACGCCTGAAACGACCGGGGCGGCCCAAGCCCCGGCGTGCCGGGCGTGCGGGGGGAGCATTCGCATGGCCGGCACAGCTTCCGAGGAGGATCGCCGTCCCCATGCCCGCCAACCGCAAAGACGATGTTGCCCGTGAAGGTCTGATCCTGGCGCTCGACCAGGGAACCACATCGACCCGCGCCATGCTGTTCAACCAGGACATGCAGGTGGTCGCGACCGACCAGCAGGAATTTCCCCAGCACTTCCCCGCCTCCGGCCATGTCGAACATGATGCCGAAGATCTGTGGCGGACCAGCGTCGAGACCATGCGCGGTGCGCTGGCGAAGGCCGGTGTGGAGGCGGCAGCACTTGCCGGTATCGGCATCACCAACCAGCGTGAAACCACGGTGGTCTGGGATCGCGAGACCGGGCGGGCCATCCATCCGGCCATCGTCTGGCAGGACCGGCGCACGGCGCGGATCTGCGGCGATCTGAAGCGCGACGGGCATGAACAGCTGGTTCGCGACCGTTCGGGCCTGCTGCTCGATCCCTATTTCTCGGCGACCAAGGCCTCGTGGATCCTGGACAAGGTGCCGGGTGCCAGGGCGGCGGCGGAGGCGGGCAAACTCGCCTTCGGCACGGTCGATGCCTTCCTGATCTGGCGGATGACCGGCGGCCGGGTGCATGCGACCGATGCGACCAACGCCTCGCGCACCATGCTCTACGACATCCATCGCGGCGCCTGGTGCCCGGATCTCTGCAAGGTCTTCGGCGTGCCGATGGGCATGCTGCCCGAGGTGCGCGACAGCGCCGGTGACTTCGGCGAAACCCTGCCCGACCTGCTGGGCGTGCCGGTGCCGATCCGTGGTGTCGCCGGCGATCAGCAGGCGGCGACCACCGGCCAGGCCTGTTTCAGGCCCGGCATGGTCAAGGCGACCTATGGCACCGGCTGCTTCGCCCTGCTGGTGACCGGCAATCAGTCGGTGCGGTCGCGCAACCGGCTGCTGACCACGGTCGCGCTGCAGCTGAACGGCCGGCGCAGCTATGCGCTGGAAGGCTCGATCTTCGTGGCCGGCGCCGCGGTGCAGTGGCTGCGCGACGGGCTGGGACTGATCGAGACTTCCGCCCAGACCGAAGTGCTGGCGGCAGAGGCCGATCCGGCGCAGAGCGTCTATCTGGTGCCGGCCTTCACCGGTCTCGGCGCGCCGCATTGGGATGCCGATGCCCGCGGTGCGATGTTCGGCCTGACCCGGGCCACCGGCCCGCGCGAGATTGCGCGCGCGGTGCTGGATTCGGTCGCCTATCAGACCCGCGATCTGGTCGAGGCGATGCGTGGCGACTGGGAGGGGGACGGGTTTTCCGAAACCGTGCTGCGCGTCGATGGCGGCATGGTCGCCAGCGACTGGCTGATGCAGCGTCTGGCCGACATGCTGGCAACCCCCGTCGACCGGCCGAAGCTGCGCGAGACCACCGCGATGGGGGCCGCCTATCTGGCCGGCCTCGCGACCGGCGTCTACCCCGAACCGGATGTCTTCGCCGAAGGCTGGGCGCTGGACCGGCGCTTCGAGCCGGGCATGGCCGAGGCCGAGCGCGAGCGGCTTTACGGCGGCTGGCAGGATGCCGTGCGCCGGACGCTGACCCGCAGCTGACGGGCCGTCACGGCTGCGGGTCCACCGCTCCGGCGGGGTGGCGCGAACGGGGGATCCGCCCTATTCTGATGGGGGTGCGGATCCGCCCGTTCACGTTGCCTTGCGGGGTGATGCCTGACGATGGTCAACGACGTTCTGAAGCTGGTCCTTAGCGGGGCCGAAAGACGACCGTCGCCGGTGATGTCCCGGCGCCTGGACGCCTTGTTCCGCGCCTTGCAGACGCCCACGGATGACCGTGATCCCGAGGACATCCAGGCGATGATCTGGGCGCTGTGGTGCGAGCATCACGACCCGGATGCGACCCGTGCGCTGTCGCGGGCGATCGATGCCATGGTCGCCGGCCGGCTGGTGGTGGCGGAAGGCGTGCTGGACCGCACCGTGCTGCGCTGGCCCGATTTCGCCGAGGCCTGGAACCGCCGCGCCACGCTCTACTACATGCAGGAACGCGACCAGGAGAGCCTGGAGGACATCCGCACGGCGCTGGAGCTGGACCCCCGCCATTTCGGGGCGATCTGCGGCTTCGGCCAGATCTGCATGCGCCGCGGCGATCGCACCGCGGCACTCGCCGCCTTCGAAACCGCGCTCCGGCTCAACCCCTATCTGGCCAATGTCCGCCAGATGGTCGAAGCCCTGGCCGAGGATCTGCCGCGCACGGTGAACTGACACCGTGATCAATTGGTGAAAAGACGTGCCAGCCGCACACGATCGAATGGGCAACACTTGAAGATGATGCGCAGATGGGCGAGGTTTCTCGTCGTTCCGCATCATGTGGCCCATCATCCGGAAGGACCGGTATGCGCGTCGGCAGCCTCGTTGCGTCCCTGCTCGCAGCTCTTGCGCTTGCGGCCTGTTCCTCCTCGCGCGAGAGCCTGCCGTCCAGGACGGCGACCGAGCAGCTGCTGCTGTCGTCGGCGGTCGACAGGGCGGCGCAGGAACTGACCCTGGACCTGCCGCAGGATGCCCCGGTCTTCCTCGACACCACCAATTTCGAGGCCATCGACGGCAAGTATGCGATCGGGGCCGTGCGCGAACAGCTGCTGCGCCGCGGCGCCCGGCTGATGCCCGACCGGGCGCTTGCCGATGTCGTGATCGAGATCCGTTCGGGTGCGCTGTCGATCGATGACGAAAGCTCGCTGCTCGGCCTGCCGGCGATCGACATTCCCGTGCCGATGAGCGATGTCAGCACGCCCGAACTGGCCCTGGTGAAGCGCGACGAGCGCCGCGGCACGGTCAAGCTCGCCGCCGTCGCCTACGACGCCCATGACGGCCGCTTCGTCGACGCGACCGGCCCGGTCTACGGCTATTCGCACATCACCGACTGGACGGTGCTGGTGTTCTCGTGGACCAGCAGCGACGTGCTGCCGGAAGAGCAGCACGTGCCGGCGATCACCGCCAGCCTCAGGGATTTCGGCCTGGCGAGCGCGCCGGAGGATTGAGACCGGCCGGCGGCCCTGCGGCGCTTTTTTTATGCCCCGTTTACGCAGTCGGACCAGGATCGCCATCGCGATTTTACGGCCCTCCGGCCGACACTCCATCCTGACGGGAGCGTCCTCTTGCGGTCGCTCCGCACATCAAGGATCGGAGCCATGATGGACATTCTGATGCTGGCGCTGGGATCCGGGCTGTTCGGCCTGGCCGCTCTCGCAGCCGTCGGGATCGCACGGCTATGACCCCCCTGCCTGAACCGGGGCTGATCGATCTGATCGGGTTGATTCTGGGCGGCCTGGCCGTTGTGGCGCTGGCCGCATGGCTCACCGCCGTTCTGATCCGCCCCGATCGCTGATCCCGCCCCTGAGACGGATCCCGCCATCCCATGACATCGACGGATTTCGGGCGGATCGCGCTTTATCTCGCGATTCTGGCCCTGATCGCGGTGCCGCTCGGCCGCTGGACGGTCGCCGCCGCGTCTTCCTCCGGCCGTTTGGGCCGTGTCTTTGCGCCGGTCGAGGCCGGCATCCTCAGCCTGTCGGGCGTCCGTGCCGGCCGTGAAAGCAGCTGGCTCGGCTATGCGCTGGGGCTGATCGCCTTCAACTATGCCGGCTTTCTGCTGCTTTATGGGGTGCTGCGCCTCCAGGGCGTGCTGCCCTGGAACCCGGCCGGCATTCCGCCGCTCGATCCGGCGGTCGCTTTCAACACCGCGATCAGCTTCGTCACCAACACCAACTGGCAGGCCTATTCGGGGGAGGCGCAGCTGTCCTCCTTCTCGCAGGCCTTCGGGCTGGGGGTGCAGAACTTTCTGTCGGCGGCCACCGGCATTGCGGTGATGGTGGCGCTGGCCCGCGGCTTTGCCCGCGCCGAGACGCCGACCATCGGCTGCCTGACGACCGACGTCACCCGGATCACGCTGCGCCTGCTGCTGCCGCTGGCGGTTGCGGTGACCATCCTTCTGGTGCTGCAGGGTGTGCCGCAGGTGATGACCGGCACGCTGGCATCCATGGGTCTCGACGGCCATGCCCAGGCCATTCCGCTCGGGCCCGTGGCCTCGCAGGTGGCGATCAAGCAGCTCGGCACCAATGGCGGCGGCTTCTATGGCGTCAATTCCGCCCATCCGCTGGAAAACCCGACCGCCTGGTCGAACCTGATCGAGGTGGTGGCGATTCTGGCGCTGCCGGCGGCGATGCCCTTCGCCTTCGGCCGCCTTGCCGGCGATCCGCGCCAGGGTCGGGCGCTGTTCCTTGCCATGCTGATCCCCTTCGCCGTCTTTGTGGGGCTGACCGTCTGGGCGGAGACGACCGGCAACCCGATCCATCACGCGCTGGGCCTCGCCGGTCCCAATATGGAAGGCAAGGAGGTCCGCTTCGGGGCCGCCGACAGCGCCATCTGGGCGGCGGCGACCACGGCCGCGTCCAACGGCTCGGTCAATGCCATGCATGACAGCTTCACGCCGCTCGGCGGCATGGTCGCCATGATCGGCATGATGCTGGGCGAGGTGATCTTCGGCGGCGTCGGCAGCGGGCTTTACGGGCTGGTGATCTTCGCGGTGATCGCGGTTTTCGCCGCCGGGCTGATGGTCGGCCGCACGCCCGAATACATGGGCAAGAAGATCGAGGCCCGCGAGATGACGCTGGCGATGCTGGCGCTGATCGGCCTCGCGGTCGCGATGCTGGTCCCGGCCGCCCTTTCGGCCGTGCTGCCCGCGGGCCGTGCCGCCGTGCAGGATGCCGGACCGCATGGCCTGTCCGAGATCCTCTATGCCTATGCTTCGGCGGCCGGCAATAACGGCTCGGCTTCCGCGGGCTTCGGCGCCGCGCAGACCTTCCATGCCATCGCCGTCGGCATCGCGATGATGATCGGCCGCTATCTGCCGGTGGTGGTGGTGCTGGCAATCGCCGGCAGCCTGGCCGCCAAGAAGAAGATCCCGGCCACTGCCGGCACCCTGCCGACCCATGGCCCGCTCTTCATCGGCCTGCTGATCGGCACGGTCGCGATCATCGGCGGTCTCACCTATTTCCCGGCGCTCGCGCTGGGCCCCGTCGCGGAGCATCTGTCCATGCTCCTCGGCCGGACGTTCTGACGGAACCCGCTCCCATGCGTACATCCGAGGACATCCGCCTCGTCGACCCGGCGCTGCTGTCGCGCGCCGCCCGCGAGGCCTTCACCAAGCTCGCACCGCATGCCCTTGCGGGCAATCCGGTGATGCTGACCACCGCCGTGGTCGCAGCCGTCGCGACCATCCTGGCCGTGATCGATCTTGCAAGCGGCGGCCCCCATGGTGCGGTGCTGGCGCAGATCTGCCTCTGGCTTTGGGCGACGGTGCTGTTCGGCAATTTCGCCGAGGCGCTGGCCGAGGGCCGCGGCCGGGCCCGCGCCGACAGCCTGCGCGCCACCCAGTCCGAGACGCCGGCAAAGCTGCTGCCGGCCATGCCGCGCGGCGATGCCCGCATCCATGACTGGCGTGCGGTGTCGTCCCGCGATCTCGGCCCCGATGATCTGGTCTATGTCGAGGCGGGCGACATCGTGCCTGCCGATGGCGAGGTCGTCGCCGGCATCGCCTCGGTCGACGAAAGCGCCATCACCGGCGAAAGCGCGCCGGTGATCCGCGAAAGCGGCGGCGACCGCTCGGCGGTCACCGGCGGCACCCGGGTGGTGTCGGATGCGATCGTCGTCCGCGTCACCCAGCGGCCGGGCGAAAGCTTCCTCGACCGGATGATCGGTCTGGTCGAGGGCGCGACGCGGCGCAAGACGCCGAACGAGATCGCGCTCACCATCCTGCTGGTCTCGCTGACGCTCATCTTCCTGATCGTGGTGGCCAGCCTCGAAGCCTTCGCGGCCTTCTCGGGCCGGCTGATCCCGGTCGGCTTCCTGATCGCGCTGCTGGTCACCCTCATCCCCACCACCATCGGTGGTCTGCTTTCGGCCATCGGCATCGCGGGCATGGACCGGTTGATCCGCGCCGGCGTCGTGGCCCGGTCGGGCCGCGCGGTCGAGGCGGCGGGCGATGTCGACGTGCTGCTGCTGGACAAGACCGGCACCATCACCTTCGGCAACCGCATGGCCGATGCCTTCCTGCCCCTGCCCGGTGTGGGGGAAGCGCAGCTGGCAGAGGTTGCGGCGCTCGCCAGCCTTGGCGACGAAACGCCCGAGGGCCGCTCGATCCTCGACCTGGCGCGCAAGGCCCATGGCTTCCATGCCGGGGCGGCGGAGGTGGCGCGCATGGTGCCGTTCACCGCCCAGACCCGGATTTCCGGGGCGGACCTGAATGACGGCCGCCGGCTGCGCAAGGGCGCGGGCGATGCGATCCTGAAACAGGCCAAGGGCAGCGTCCCGCCCCAGCTCGGCCATCTGGTCGATCAGGTCGCGCGCAGCGGCGGCACGCCGCTGGTGGTGGCGGAAGACGACCGGCCGCTGGGCGTGATCCACCTGAAGGATGTGATCAAGCCCGGCATTCGCGAGCGCTTTTCGGAACTGCGGCGGATGGGCATCCGCACGGTGATGATCACCGGCGACAACCCGATCACGGCGGCGGCGATCGCGGCCGAAGCCGGTGTCGACGACGTGCTGGCCGAGGCCACGCCCGAACGCAAGCTGGAGCTGATCCGCGCCGAACAGGCCAGGGGCCGAATGGTCGCGATGTGCGGCGACGGCTCCAACGATGCGCCGGCGCTGGCCCAGGCCGATGTCGGCGTGGCGATGAACGAGGGCACGCCGGCCGCCAAGGAGGCGGCCAATCTGATCGATCTCGACAGCGACCCCACCAAGCTGATCGAGGTGGTGATGGTGGGCAAGCAGCTGCTGGTCAGCCGCGGTGCCCTCACCACCTTCTCGATCGCCAATGACGTGGCGAAGTATTTCGCCATCGTCCCGGCGCTGTTCGCCGGGGTGTATCCGGCGCTGGGCGCGCTCGACATCATGCGGCTCTCAAGCCCCGAAAGCGCGATCCTCTCGGCGGTCATCTTCAACGCCCTGATCATCGTGGCGCTGGTGCCGCTGGCGCTCAAAGGCGTTGCGGCGCGGGCCAGCTCGGCCGCGGCCCTGCTGCGCCGGAACCTGCTGATCTATGGCCTGGGCGGGCTGATCGCGCCCTTCATCGGCATCAAGGCGATCGACATGATCGTCTCGGGCCTCGGTCTGGTCTGAGCGAGGGAGACAGTCTTATGCTGCACCCCATGTTGCGCAACATCCGCCGGGCGGTGGTGCCGCTCGCGCTGTTCTCGGGCCTGCTCGGCCTTGGCTATCCACTGGCCATGGCCGGCCTTGCCGGGGCGATCGCGCCCCGGCAGGCGGCGGGCAGCCCGGTCACCGATGCGGCCGGGCGGGTGGTCGGCTCGGCGCTGGTCGGCCAGGCGTTCACCTCTCCCGGCTATTTCCATGGCCGCCCCTCTGCCGTCGACTACGACGCGGCGGCGGCCGGCGCCTCCAATCTCGGGCCGACCTCGGCCGCGCTGGCGGCAGAGATCCGCGACCGCATCGCCGCGGTCAGGGCAGAGACGGGGACGGGCGGCGCGGTCCCGGGCGATCTGGTGACGGCCTCGGGATCGGGGCTCGACCCGGATCTGTCGCCCGACGCGGTGCGGCTGCAGATCCCGCGGGTGGCGAAGGCCCGGCAGATGGCGCCCGATGCCCTGGCGGCGCTGGTGGCTGCCCATGTCGAGCGGCCGGTCGCCGGGCTGATCGGCCAGCCGCGGGTCAACCTGCTGCGGCTCAACATGGCACTCGACGCCATGGCCGGCCCCGGGGCAGGCTGAGCCTGAAGCTCCGCCGTGGAGAGCCCGATGACCAGAGACGCCGACAGACCCGCCCCCGAGGCGTTGATCGAGGATGCGAAGCGCGAGCGCCGCGGCCGGCTCAAGATCTTCCTGGGCGCCGCCCCCGGCGTGGGCAAGACCTATGCGATGCTGGAAGAGGCGCAGCGCCGCCGCGCCGAAGGGACCGACGTCGCGGTGGCGGTGGTCGAGACCCATGGCCGGGCCGAGACCGAGGCGCTGCTGCGCGGGCTGGAGGTGATCCCGCGCCGGATCCTGACCCATCGCGGCCGGAGCTTCCCCGAGATGGATCTGGATGCGGTGCTGGCGCGCCGCCCGGCCCTGGCCCTGGTCGATGAATTCGCCCATACCAACGTGCCGGGGGCGCGCCACGAAAAGCGCTTCCAGGATGTGGCCGAACTGATCGATGCCGGCATCGACGTGCTGACCACGCTCAACGTCCAGCATCTGGAAAGCCTGAACGACATCGTCCAGCGCATCACCCGCATCCGGGTGCGCGAGACCCTGCCCGACGACGTGCTGGCGATGGCCGACGAGATCGAGCTGATCGATCTGCCGCCCGACGATCTGATCCGGCGCCTGCGCGAGGGCAAGGTCTATCTGGGCGACCAGGCGCGGCGGGCGGTGCTGCATTTCTTCAGCCGCGGCAATCTGACGGCGCTGCGCGAGCTGGCGCTGCGCGCGGCCGCCGAGCGGGTCGATGAAGAGATGATCCGCTATATGCGCGCCCATGCCGTGCCCGGCCCCTGGCCGGCGCGGGAACGGCTGATGGTCTGTATCGGCACGGGGGCAGAGGCCGAGGCGGTGGTCCGCGCCGGCCGGCGCATGGCCGACCGCGCGCGGCTGCCCTGGATCGCGGTTCATGTCGAGACCGGGGCCGGCGCCGCGTCTGCCGGTGATTACACCCCCCAGGACCGCGCCAACCGGGCACTGAGGCTGGCCGAGCGGCTGGGGGCGGAGGGGACCGTGCTGCCGCGGCCGGTCCATGCCCGGCGGCTGGCCGACGAGCTGGTGGCGCTGGCGCGGGAGCGCAATGTCAGCCGGATCGTGATCGGCCGGGCACCCCGCCGGCCCTGGTGGCGGCGCCTGGGGGCAGGCGGCGGGCTGGCCGAGGCGCTGGTCAGCCGCGCGACCGGCTTCGAATTGACCGTCATCGCCGCCGAGACCGGGGCGACCGCCGCCGCAGCCGAACCCGGCCGTCTGCAGGCGGAGGCCCCGGGTCCGCATTTCGGGCCGCGGGAACTGGCGCTGATCGGCGTGTCCGTCGCCGCCGCCGCCCTGGTCTCGACCCTGGTCGAGATGATCCTGCCTTTGCCCAATGTGTCGCTGGTCTTCCTGATCGCGGTCCTGGTGGTGGCGGTGCGCGGCGGGCTCTGGCCCTCGATCGCGGCCAGCGTGCTCAGCTTCTTCGCCTACAATTTCTTCTTCACCGTGCCCCACCACACTTTTCAGGTGTCGCGGACCGAGGACATCCTGACCATCGTCTTCTTCCTGATTGCGGCGGCGCTGACCGGCAATCTCGCCGGTCGGCTGCGGGAGCGGGTGCAGGCGGAGCGGCAGGCGGCGCGGCGGGTCGGCAATCTGTATGATTTCGCCCGCAAGGCCGCCGGGGCGGCCGATGTCGACGATGTCGCCTGGGCGGTGGTCTCCCATGTCGCCCGCACGCTGCAATGCGATGCGGTGCTGCTGCTGCCGGAACCCGATGGCGGGCTCAGGATCGGCGCCGGCTTTCCCCCTGAGGACCGGCTGACCCCCGCCAACCGGGCGGCGGCGGAATGGGCCTGGCGGCACGAGCGGCCGGCGGGCTGGTCTTCCGACACGCTGCCGGCATCCGACTGGCTGTTCGTGCCGATGAAGGCCGCGCGGGGGCCCGTGGGGCTGGTCGGCGTCTCGTTCGGCGGACGCGACGGCCGGCCGAAACAGCTGGGCCCCGAACAGCGCCGGCTGCTGGAGGCGGTGGTCGATCAAGCGGCGCTTGCCGTCGACCGTACCCTGCTCGCGGCGGATATCGAGCGGGAACGGCTGAAGGGCGAGGCGGATGCCCTGCGGGCGGCCCTGCTCTCATCCATCAGCCATGATCTGCGCACGCCGCTGGTCTCGATCATCGGTGCCGCCTCCAGCCTGAAGAGCCTGGGGGAGGCGCTGGATCCCGGCGCCCGCGGCGAGCTGGCCGACACCATCCACGACGAGGCGAGGCGGCTGGATGCCTATGTCCAGAACCTGCTGGACATGACCCGGCTCGGCCATGGCGCGCTGGCACTGCGTCGCGACTGGGTGGATCTGGCGGAACTGGCCGGGCGGGTGCGCGGCCGGCTGGCCCGGCAACTGGGCGGGCGGCAGCTGGACGTGGTGGTGCCCGAAGGCCTGCCGCTGCTTCATGTCGATGCGGTGCTGATGGAACAGGTGCTGGTCAATCTGGTCGACAACGCGGTCAAGCATGGCGGGCCGGATGGCCGGATCACCATCGCCGCCGCCCTTGCCGATCGCGGCCGCAGCATCGACATCCGGGTAGAGGATGACGGGCCGGGCATCCCCGAAGCGGATCGGGAGGCCGTGTTCGACATGTTCCACCGGGTGAAGGCGGGCGACAGCCAGCCCGCCGGCACCGGGCTCGGGCTTGCGATCTGTCGCGGCTTCGTCGAGGCTCATGGCGGCACGATCCGTGCCGAGGCCGGTGCCGGTGGCCAGGGCACCCGGATCGTGATCCGCCTGACCGTCGCGGAGCCGCCGGCCCCGCCGCCCGAAGATGCCGAGTGACGCCCCCTCATCGGAGAGACGATGCCCGTCGACATGAACACCGCCCGCATTCTGGTGGTCGATGACGAACCCCAGATCCGCCGCTTTCTCAAGATCGCGCTCGGTGCCGCCGGCTTCGAGGTGATCGAGGCGGCGACGGGGGAGGAGGCGGTCCGGGCCGCGGCGACCCGGGCGCCGGCGATGATCGTGCTGGATCTGGGCCTGCCCGATATCGACGGCACCGAGGTGATCGGCCGGATCCGCGACTGGTCGGGCGTACCGATCCTGGTCCTTTCGGTGCGGGCCGACGAGGCCGGCAAGGTGGCGGCGCTGGATCGGGGGGCGGATGACTATGTCACCAAGCCCTTCGGCATCGCCGAGCTCACCGCCCGTATCCGGGCGACGCTGCGGGCGCGCGGCACCGCACCGGCCCAGCCGGGGCAGATCCCGGCCGCGCCTGATGACGAGGCGCTGATCCGCATCGGCCCCCGGATCACCATCGATCAGCCCCGCCATGAAGTGACGCTCGACGGTCAGCCGGTGAAGCTCAGCCGGCGGGAATACGACCTGCTGCGCATCCTGGCCCGCAATCGCGGCCGGATGATGACCCATGCCCAGCTGCTGCGCGAGGTCTGGGGGCCGGCGCACGAGGCCGACACCCATTATCTGCGGATCTATGTCGGCCATCTGCGCCAGAAGCTGGGCGACGACCCCGCCGATCCGAAGCTGATCGTCAACGAACCCGGCGTCGGCTACCGGCTGGAGGGAGGCTGAAGACGGGGCCGGGCGGGGGCAACCCCACCATCAACTCTATGGGTTGATGGTGGGGGGTGATGGTGGGCCGGATCAGGCCAGGCCCTTGGCGCGAGTGATGTCTTCCAGCGCCGCCAGCCAGTGATGGTAATAGGTGGTGCCGAGATCCGGATCGCCGCCCAGCTGGGCGGTCACGATGCGCGCCGACAGGGTCGCCGCCCATTCGTTCCAGCTGAACAGGCCGGCCTCGTGCAGGGACACGACCAGGGCGAAAGCCTGGGCTTCCCAGGGTTCGCGGAAGACCGGTCCCTCGGCATCGGCCGGTTGGCCCAGCAGCAGGGGCGGCATTGGCCGGGCTGCGGGCGGCGTGCAGGTGATGCCGTGGGCGCCGGCATCCGGCGTGCCGGTGGCCGCGGGGCGGGCAGCACCGGCCGGCACCACGGTGATGGGGCGGGGTGTTGAGGGGGGTTGATGCTCCGTCGCCATCATGCCGGCTCCAGATAGTCGTCCCACAGATCGGCGTGGACGCAGTCATTGGGATGGGCGGTCTCGCCCCAGAGATCGCGTGCGGCGAAGCGCACGGCATAGCAGGGCTGGGGATCCTCGCCGCGGCGGGCGGCGGCGGCATCCGGCAGCACGAAATCGCCGTGCAGGCGCTCGATCGTGCCCACGCGGCCGCGCACATAGCGCGGCGCCCTGGTATGGGCCAGCGTGTTGATATCGCGGACCTTTACCCGGTCGCCGGCCTTGAAGCGGGCGGGGCGGCCGCTGCCCTCCCGGCGGGCGCTGGCACCGCGCGCCAGGATGGCGGCGGCCTGGGTGGCATCGGGGGCGGATTTCAGATCGGCCGGCAGGGCCGGGGCCGCCGGATCGGGCACCCCCGTTTCAAATTCAGCGTCGGTGGCGAGGCCATGGCGGACCATCAACCTTTCAAGCCCGCGCAGCCAGATTTCATAGTAGCTGCTGGTCAGATAGACCGGCGGCGGCAGGCTTTCGCGGGCATGGCGTGCCTCGTCGATCGACCAGCGGCCCAGGAAACCCACCGCCAGCGTGACCGCCAGCGCGCGCGCTTCCCAGGGGGCATGAAAGACCGGCTCGTTCACCTCGATCCCGATCGGGCCGAAGCCCATCATGCCGCCCAGATCCTGTGCCCCGTTCATGGCCGCAGCTCCGCCGTCTGATCGGCGATGCGCGTGACGCCGATCATCGCATCCCGGGTGACGATCTCCGCCAGCCGGTCCTCGTCCCAGCCCTCGGTGCCGGCGGGGCGCTGCGGCAGGACCAGATAGCGCAGTTCGGCGGTGCTGTCCCAGACCCTGACCTCGACCTCGTCGCCGATCGTGCAGCCGAATTCGGCGAGCACCCCGCGCGGGTCCAGCACGGCCCGCGAGCGATAGGGGGCGGATTTGTACCAGACCGGCGGCAGGCCCAGCACCGTCCAGGGATAGCAGGAGCACAGCGTGCACACGACCATGTTGTGCACCCGGTCGGTGTTCTCCAGCACCACCATGTCCTCGCCCTGGCGGCCGGTGAAGCCGAACTCGGCGATGGCGGCGGTGGCATCGCTCAGCAGCCGGGCCTTGTAGGCCGGGTCGGTCCAGGCGCGGGCGACCACGCGGGCGCCGTTGCGCGGCCCGACCTTGCTTTCATAGGTGTCGACGATCAGGTCGAGCGCCGCCGGATCGACCAGCCCCTTGGCCACCGCCAGCGCCTCGATCGCCTTCACCCGCGCCGCCATGGGCGAAGGCGGGGCCGCATGCGCGTGCCCCTGCCCGTCATGTCCGTGATCATGATCGTGATCATGGGCATGGTCATGATGATCGCCTGCCATCCTGTCCTCCCTGGGGCGTCGTTTCCGTGCGCGGTTCCGTTCAGTCGACGGTAGGCCGCTCGGGTATGCGGCGCAAGTCGGTGCCCGGCAGTGTGGACCGGCCGGGCAGCCCGTCATCGGCCGTCATCGCCTGTTCCAGCCAGGCGGCGACGCGCTCGATCTCGGGCCGGTCGGCCGCACTTTCCCCGTGGATCAGCCAGTAGGCGTCGGTCCAGGGCACGGCGGTGGCGAACAGCCGGGCCAGGCGGCCGGCGGCGATGTCGGTCGCGACCATGCGGTTCGGTGCCAGCGCCACGCCATGGCCGGCGATGGCGGCGCCGATCAGATGGTCGTGATCGCCCAGAACCGGGCCGCGCGGCGGCTCGGCGCGGGAGATGCCGGCACTGCGGAACCACAGGTCCCAGGCATCTTCGGGGCCGCGCAGCAGCCGGTAGCGCAGCAGGGCTTCGGGGGCCGCCGGCCGGCCGGCCCGGGCCAGATAGACCGGGGCGGCGACCGGCACCAGCATGTCGCCGGCCAGCCGGTCGACCCGCTCGCTGCCGCGCGGCCGGGCCCCGATCCTCAGGATCAGGTCGGGCGGCGGGGCATCGCCATCGGGGGCGCCTTCCACCATCAGATGCGGCTCGATCCCGGGCACGGCGGCCTCGAGCTCGTCCATGCGCGGCAGCAGCCAGCGGGTGGCGATCACCGCGGGTGCCGCAATGCGGACCGGCTCGGCCGGCAGGCCGTCCAGCTCCACCAGCCCGCGGGCCAGCAGGTCGAACATTTCGCGCGAGGTGGCATAGAGCCGCCGTCCGTGTTCGGTCAGCACCACCTTGCGGTGCAGCCGGCGGAACAGCCGCATGCCCAGCCGGTCTTCCAGATCGCGGATCCGGTGGCTGATGGCGCCGTCGGTGAGGTGCAGTTCCTCGGCGGCGCGGGCGAAACTCTGATGGCGGGCGGCAGCCTCGAAGGCGTGCAGGGCACCCAGGGGGGGAAGGCGACGGCGTGACATGGCAGGACGCTCCGGATCTGGCGTCGACCGGGCGGCATCCGCTGGGCCTCTGGGGCAGCGCGGGGCGGTCAGGGGCGTGCGGTCCGCATCATGGGATCACCATGATGGGCCGGCCAGCCTGTCCGCACCATCCGCGGCCGGTCCGGCAATCCGTCTCTCCATTAAGAGAAACGGGATGGCTGAACCAACGGCCTCAGGCGGATGCCGGGTCGAAGGCGGTCTGAACTGACGGATAAGGGGAGCTTGGGCCGGAACCCGCCGCACTCAGGCGGCGCGGGGTACTCCGGAACGGGCGGAGGCCGGCGGCGTGACGGCGCCATGCCGGGCGGTCGGGGTGGCAGCGTGCTGCGGATGCATCACGGTACCACCCGGTCGCTTGTCATCTTTGCCGCGGCGACCGTCGAGGTCGAACTGACGGCGCGAGATGGAGCCTCCATCGGCATGGTCGGCCTGCCAGCCGCCAAACCAATTGCGGTCGCGACCCTGATTGCGGGCGGCCTGCACGGTCATCACGGTCACGGCGGCACCAAGGGTGATGGTCGCGATGGTGGTCGCGGTCACGGTGGTGGCGGTGGCGGTGCGAGCGGGCGAAGCGGCGGCGATCAGGGCGGACATATCGGCGATCTCCGTATCGGCACGCGGGCCGGGACGAAGTGTCCGGGCCGGGGTGCGGCTAGAGCCGGGCAAAGGATGCGCCGAAATGTCGCGCAATCCAACCCCGAATCCGTTGATCCTGCGACGATTTGATCCTTATGTCCGGCCCGCTGTGTCCTGGGGGTCGCGTGCCGCCCCTGCGGTCGGATGGCCGCCGGCCAGCGCCGCGGCCATGCGCTCGGCCTTGTCGATCATCAGCATCGCCGCCACCGGCGGGCAGGTGCGGATCGCGGTCTCGCGCCAGATCGCCAGCCAGCGGTGGAAATGACCCGGCGTCAGCTCGGGCATCGCCGCATGGGTGCGCATCGGACTGCCCTTATAGCTGCCGTCGTGGAACAGCACTGAGCGCCAGAACCCGACCACCCGGGCGATGTGGTCGGGCCAGGCATCATCGGCGACCCGGGCAAAGACCGGCGCCAGCATTTCGTCGTGGCGGGCACGATCGTAGAAGGCGGCGACCAGCCGTTCCAGGGTGGCGGGATCGACGGGGCTGTCGGTGACGGCTGCGCGCTGGCGGAGAGGTGGGGAGGTGGTCATGTACGGGCTCGCGACGGCTGCGGAAGAGGCGTGGGGCGGCGGCATGCGATTGGGGCCTTGCCCCCTGCCGCGTGGCAACGTAAACCATTGTGGGGCCAAGGGGACAGACGGAAAACCCGATGACGGATCTGAAGGATCAGAAGCACTCTGTGCCACAGGGGCCGGCGACGCCGGGACGGCGGCGCTTCCTGCGTTTCGGCGTGGCCGGGCTCGTGGCCGGAACAGGCCTGCTTGCGGGCTGTGAGGCGCGTGCCCCCCGCCAGATGACGGTGATCGAGCCGGCGCCGATGCCCGAAACCCTGCCGCCGCAGGAGGTCGTGCCGGGCATGCCGCTGTTCCCGACCCGGGCGGTGCTGAGCAAGATGGAGCGCAGCCTGGTCTTCTTCGACGGCGACCGCGAGGTGAAGCGCTATTCGGTCGCCATCGGCCGCGGTGGCCCGGGCCCGAAGCGGGAAGAGGGCGACGCCCTGACCCCCGAGGGCCGCTATCACATGATGCCGCCGGGGCGCGAATCCCTCGACGGCTTCCGCTGGTTCATCCCGATCAGCTATCCGAATGCCGAAGACAAGGCGCGTGCCGCCGCGGCCGGCGGCCGGCTGAAGCTCGGCGGCGCGATCGGCCTGCACGGCACCGGCGACGGCCCGTGGGAAAGCATTCATGCCCGCGGCGACCGCAGCTGGACGCTCGGCTGCCTGGCGGTCACCAATCAGGAAATCGACGAGATCCGCGAGATGATCTCGTATAACGGCCGCCGTCCCTTCCCGATCGACATGCGGGCCTGAGGCCGGCCATGGGGTGGCGGCTGCGGATCCTGCCCGGGCTGATCGCGAGCCTGGTCCTCGCGGCCTGCGGGGGCGGCAGCATTCCGGGGCCCGATGCGCCGCGGGCGGCACCTCTGGTCTGCGCGGCGGAGCCGCCGCCGGGCGGCATGGTTGCGGCGATGGTCAATGTGGCCGAGGGCGAATGGCGGGCCTTCGGCAGCCCGGTGGTCGATTTCCGTGGCGGCGCCCCGTCGCTGAACCCGCCGGGCCTGGACGAGACCGACAGCCGGGTGCGCGGCCGGCTTCAGCTCTACTGGCGGGCGGCGGCGGATGATCACGGCCTGAAGATGGGCGCCTCCGACGTGCCGGAGCTGTCGCCCTGGTCGGCGGCCTTCATCTCCTATGTCGCCTGCATGGCCGGCATCTCTCCGGCCGATCTGCCGCCGGCCTCGCGGCATCTGGACTATGTCGACCATGTGATCTTCCGGGCCCTCGGCGCCCAGGGCGACCTCACCGCCCGTTTCGTGCCGGCCGATCCGCACGAGACCTCGATCCGGCCGGGCGATCTGCTCTGCGCCGATCGCGGCCGGTCGGAAGGCGGTCCCGAACTCGATGACTGGCACCAGCGCGCGCGGGAGGTGCTGGATGCCCGCGCCCGCGGCTGGGATACGCGGCCGCGGGGTATGCATTGCGATCTGGTGGTCAGGGTCGGGCCGGGCACGATCGCGGCGATCGGCGGCAATGTCCGGGATCGGGTGGCGATGAGCCTGTTCCCGGCTGATGCCGCGGGACGGCCGATCCCGGTCAGGGGCACGCCTCATTGGTTCGTGACGCTCGCCGCGGTCGACCACTGACCGGGACGTCGCTGCGGTTTCATCCAGCGGTCACCGGACGGTCACGGAGCGGTCCGGAGCCCGGCGGCAGGATCGGCGGACCGGCGGGCCCTTGGGGCCCGCGCGCTCCAGCGGATCCGAGGTTTCTGATGAGCGACACGGCACCCACTCCTGACCGCATCCACAACGTGCTGTTCCTGTGCACCGGCAATGCCGTACGCAGCATTATGGCCGAAGCCCTGCTCAACCATCTGGGCAAGGGGCGTTTCCGGGCCTACAGCGCCGGCAGCCACCCGGCCGGCGCGCCCGATCCGCTGGCGCTGGCCCTGCTCGAACGGTCGCGCATCCCGACCGAAGGGCTGCGCTCGAAGAGCTGGGACGAGTTTCGTGGCCCCGACGCGCCGCGCTTCGACTTCGTGTTCACGGTCTGCGATCAGGCGCGGGAGACCTGCCCGGCCTGGCCCGGCCAGCCGATGACCGCCCATTGGGGGGTGCCCGACCCCTCGGCCGTCGAGGGCAGCGATGCCGAGCGTGCCCTGGCGGTGGCCGAGGCCTTCCGCATGCTCAACACCCGGATCGGCATCTTCGCCAACCTCTCGATCGCGGCTCTCGACCGGCTGTCGCTGCAGCAGCGCATCGACGATATCGGCGACACTGCCGCGGCCTGACGCATGATCGCCCGGCGTGGCGTCAGCCGCGCCGGGCGATCCCGCCGCCGTCCAGCCGGCGCAGCGATGTGGCGAGCCGGGCCTCTGCCGCCGCGATCTCGCCCAGCGCCCGATGAACATAGCGGATATGGGCCTCTGCCGCGGTTTCGGCCGCGGCCGCATCGCCCGCCAGCACGGCGTCGTGGATCGCACGATGCTGGGCGCGCAGCGCCTCGCGGGTTTCGGGCCGGCGGAACATCGTTTCGCGATTGTCCATCACGCCCCGGCGCAGCAGGCCGGTCAGGGCGCGCATGACCTGCATCAGCACCAGATTGTGCGAGGCCTCGTAAAGCGCCAGATGCAGGGCGACATCGGCCGCGGCCTCGGCCGGTTCCGATCCGGTGTCATGGGCCCGGTCGATGGCGGCCATGGCCTCGCCGATCCGGGCGCGATCCACGTCGTTCGCCCGCCGTGCCGCCAGGCCCGCGGCCATGCGTTCCGCCGTGGCGCGGAATTCCAGATAGTCGTCGACCACCTCGCCGTGATCGGCCATCAGCGCGATCAGCGGATCGGTCAGCCCGCGGCCCAGCGGCGCCACCAGCCGTCGCCCCTGATCGGCCAGGATCAGACCGCGGCTTTCCAGCAGTTTCAGGGCCTGGCGCAATGTCGGGCGAGAGACGCCCAGCCGCTCGGCCAGTTCCCGCTCCGGCAGCAGCGGATCACCGGGGCTGAGCGCCCCCTCCAGGATCAGCGTCTCGATCTGTCGGGCGGTCCGCGCCGCCGCGCCGTCGGCGGCCGGTTTGCCCTCGTCCTGTTCCATCACGTCCGTCCTGTTGCGCATGGCTCTTGTCATTGCATTCTTGGTAAAATGAGTTTACCAAGATATCAGTTCTGGTTCTCTTATACGACCGGTAGGCCCGGCCGTCATCCCCTGGAGAGCGTGATGCGCCTTGCCGACTGCCATAATTTCCACGATTTCCGCCGCATGGCCCGCCGTCGCCTGCCGGGGCCGATCTTCGACTATATCGACGGCGCCGCTGATGACGAGGTGACGCTGCGCCGCAACACCGCCGCCTTCGACGACTGCGATCTGGTGCCCCGGGTGCTGCGTGGCGTGGGTGCGGTCGACATGTCGGTGACGGTGATGGGCCAGAAGCTGGCGATGCCGGTCTACTGCTCGCCCACCGCTTTGCAGCGGCTGTTCCACCCCCAGGGGGAGCGGGCGGTGGCCGCCGCGGCGGGGAAGTTCGGCACCATGTTCGGCGTCTCGTCGCTCGGCACCGTCAGCCTGGAAGAGGCGCGGCGGATCTCAAACGGCCCGCAGGTCTATCAGTTCTATTTCCACAAGGATCGCGGCCTGAACCGGGCGATGATGGAGCGTGCCCGCGATGCCGGCGTCCAGGTGATGATGCTGACGGTCGACAGCATCACCGGCGGCAATCGCGAACGCGACAAGCGCACCGGCTTCGCCATTCCTTTCCGGCTGAACCTGGCCGGGATCACGCAGTTTGCGATCAAGCCGCGCTGGGCGATCGAACATTTCACCCATGAACGCTTCCGCCTGCCCCAGCTGGATGCCCATGTCGACATGGGCGGCGGCACCATGTCGATCAGCCGCTATTTCACCGAGATGCTCGACCCGTCGATGACCTGGGACGATGTCGCCGCCATGGTTCGGGACTGGGGCGGGCAGTTCTGCCTGAAGGGCATCATGTCGGTGGAGGATGCGAAACGGGCGGCGGAGATCGGCTGCACCGGCATCGTGCTCTCCAACCATGGCGGCCGTCAGCTCGACGGGTCGCGCACCGGCTTCGACCAGCTGGCCGAGATCGTCGATGCCGTGGGCGACCGGATCGACGTGATGATGGATGGCGGCGTCCAGCGCGGCACCCATGTGCTGAAGGCCCTGGCGCTGGGGGCCAAGGCTGTGGGGCTGGGCCGCTACTATCTTTTCCCGCTGGCCGCCGCCGGTCAGCCCGGGGTGGAACGGGCGCTGGAGTTGATGCGGATCGAGATCGAGCGCGACATGAAGCTGATGGGCTGCACCTCGATCGATCAGCTTGGCCGGGACGGCCTGCGTTTCCGCAGCCGGGCCGGATGACTGGCAGAGACAGTCGTCCTGCGCTATACCGTTGAAGGAACATTGAAACAGAACCGACTGGCGGTACCCATATGCGTCGCACCTCACGCTTCCGGGCCCTCGTCGAGGCCCCGGAGATTCTGGAAATGCCCGGCGTGCAGGATGCGCTGACCGCGCGCATCGCCGCCGAGGCCGGTTTCGAGGCGGTCACCTGCGGCGGCTATGCCTCGACGGCGGCGCTGATCGGCGAGCCCGACACCTCGCAGCTGTCCATGCGTGAACTGGCCGACCACTATGCCCGGATCTGCGATGCGGTCGATGTGCCGGTCTTTGCCGATGCCGATACCGGTTTCGGCAATGTCACCAACACCCGGCGGGCGGTGCGGGCCTATGAACAGGCCGGCGTCGCCGGGCTGTTCATCGAGGATCAGGTCTTCCCCAAGCGCTGCGGCCACATGGCCGGCAAGGCGGTGGTGCCGGTCGAGGACATGGTCGCCAAGCTGCAGGCGGCGCTGGATGCGCGGCGCGATCCGGATCTGGTGATCATGGCCAGGACGGATGCGCTTGCCGTGGACGGGATCGAGGCGGCGATCGACCGCGCCTGTCTTTATCGCGAGCTGGGCGCCGACATGGTCTTCGTCGAAGCGCCGCGCACGGTGGAGCAGATGCGCCGGATCTGTGCGGCGGTGCAGGCGCCGCTGCTGGCCAACAACATCGAGGGCGGGTTGACCCCGATGCTGACCGCGGCCGCGCTTCAGGAGATCGGTTATGCCGTGGTCACCCATCCGGTGGCCCTGACCTATGCGGTCGCCAGGGCTGCGCGCGAGCTGTTCGCGACCTTGCGCCGCGACGGCATCACCACGGCCTTTGCCGATCGCATGCTCGATTTCGACGGCTTCAACCAGCTGGTCGGGCTGCCCGATCTTCGGGCGCGCGAACAGGCCTATCTCGACCAGGCGGCGCGGGGGATCGCGAGCCGCCCCCATCCGGATCAGGAGACCGGAGAATGACCGATCGTTCGGACAAGCCGTCCACGGGGCGGCGGCGTTTTCTCTCAGGGCTCGGCGCCGGTGCGGCGGGCGCGGCCATGCTGGCCGCCGGCCGGCCGGCAGCTGCCTTCACGGTAGAGCCGGCGACCGGCACGGCGGGGGCGGTGCTGGAGAACGCGCTGGCCGAACAGCGCCGGCATCTGGCCTTCCGTGCGGAGGTGCGTGCCGAGATGGTCCGCCAGGGCGCCACGCCCGAGCGCATCGAACAGGCGCTGGCGCTGATGGACTGCCCCATCTGCGGCAGCCGGCTTGGACCCGACAGCATTTCGGCACTGCCGGCATCGGAGCGTGGGGAGGATACCGCCCGCGGGTGAAAGCCTGCCGGCGCCGCCGACGATGAAGCTGTTCCTATATCTACATGATATATTCGTTAAATAAATATTGATTTGACGCCTCCTGACGTGAAATCGTATGAACCGCCCTGCGGAATTCCGGAGCGGGTCCGGACGCATGCGGGGGTATATGTTCATGGCGAATTTCGGCGTGCGTGCGGCGGTGGCCGCCGCGCTGGTGGCGGCGGTGCCGGCAATGGCCGCCGGGGATGACGCGATCTCCGACGGGGTGATCAAGATCGGCGTGCTGAACGACATGTCCGGCATCTATGCCGACATGGCCGGCCGCGGCTCGGTGATTGCCGCCGAAATGGCGGCCGAAGAGTTCGGCGGCGCGATCCTGGGTAAGCCGATCGTGATCGTCTCGGGCGACCATCAGAACAAGCCCGATATCGGCGTGACCCTGGTCAATCGCTGGATCGACGAGGAACAGGTCGATGTCATCGCCGACATCCCGACCTCGTCGGTGCTGCTGGCGGTGCAGGAGATCGGCCGGCAGAAGAACCGGCTGGTGCTGGCCTCCACGGGCGGCTCGTCGGATTTCACCGGCCAGGCCTGCGCGCCCACCGGCATCCACTGGACCTATGACACCTACGGCCTTGCGGTCGGTACCGGCCTGCCGCTGGCGGATCAGGGTCCGTGGTATTTCCTCACCGCCGATTACGCCTTCGGCCACGCGCTGGAGCGCGACACGAAAGCTGCCGTCGAGGCTGCCGGCGGCAAGGTGCTGGGCGGTGTGCGCCATCCGCAGGGAACCTCGGATTTCTCGTCCTTCCTGCTTCAGGCGCAGGGGTCGGGGGCGCGGATGATCGGCCTTGCCAATGCCGGTGCCGATTCGGTGAACGCAATCAAGCAGGCGGCGGAATTCGGCCTGGCCGCATCGGGCCTCAGGCTCGCCGGGCTCTATCTCCACATCACCGATATCCATGCGATCGGGCTGGAGACCGCCCAGGGCCTGATCATGACCCAGGCCTTTTATTGGGATCTGAACGACGAGACCCGCGCCTGGTCGGAGCGGTTCTTCGCCCGCCACGGCGCCATGCCGACCATGGGCCAGGCCGGCACCTATTCGGCGGTCCGCCACTATCTTCAGGCGGTGACGGATGCCGGCACCGATGCGACCGATGCGGTGAACGCGCAGATGCGCGCGACGCCCGTGAACGACATGTTCGCGAAGAACGGCCATATCCGGCCCGACGGCCGCATGGTCCATGATCTTTATGTGCTGGAGGTGAAGGCGCCGGGCGAATCCACCCGTCCCTGGGACTATCTGAAGCTGATCCGCACGGTGCCGGGCGATCAGGCCTTCCGGCCGCTCGACCAGGGTGGGTGCCCCCTGGTCACCGGCGGCACGGCCGGCTGAGGCCGGTCAGGACCGGCCCCGGCCCCAGCCGTCGCGATCCCTGTCCCGGTCACGATCCCGATCGCGGTGGTGGGGCCGGTCGTCATCCCAGCGACCATCGCCGCGGCCGCGGCCGTCCCGGTCCCGGGGGCGGTGATGATACTCCCCCGGCCGCGGCCCGTGATGCGGCGGCGGCGTCACCACCCGCACCGGCGGCCGGGGCACATAGATCACCCGCGGCGGTGGCGGCGGGGCATAGCCATAGCGGGGTGCATGATAGACCCGCGGCGGCGGGTCGCCATATCCCCAGCTGCGTCGTTCATGGGGGACGCAGGCGCCGAGCAGCAGGGCCGCCGCCGCGATGGTGATCGCGACGGCAGCCGGACGGCGCCGGGGGGATGCCGGACGGGCAGGCTGTGGGTCCGACATGGGCTTGCCTCCTTAGGCAGGGGCTGGCTGGGGGGCAGGGGCCTGCGGGCGCCGGATCAGTCGTCGCGGCGCTCGCGCAGGATGTTCAGGGTTTGGGGGTCGATCTCAAGCTCGACGCGCTCATTGCCACGGGCGACGGCATTGACCTCGATCAGCCCGTCATCGATGCTGACATCGGTGATGGTCGCGTAGCCCCGGTCGCTGAGCATCCGGGCAAGGGCCGGCAGATCCAGCGCGATGTCGGGGCGGCGGTCACCGTCGTCACGGCGCTCGCGGATGACCTCGTAGCTGCGCGGATCGATATGCAATTCCACCTGCAGCCCGTCGCGAGAGACGGCCTCGGCCGAAATGTGGCGACGGTCGAGATCGACATCGGTGATCCGGGTATAGCCGCCTGCCGCCAGCCGTTCGCCCAGCACCCGCAGATCCAGTTCGGCGGCCGGGCGCGGGCCGGGGCCGTCATGGGGCCGGTCGTGGCGCGGGCCCCGGTCGCGATCGCCCCGCTCCCGCTCCTTCCCGCCCCAGGGCGGCGGGCCGTCGGCGGGGCGGACGGTGAAGCTGCGGCCGTCATCCCAGGTGATGGTGGTGGCGTCGAAATTCGGGCCGGCGATGCGGCCGGTGACCGTCAGCCGGTCGCCTTCCTTCACGCCGACATCGTGGTACCAGTGGGGGCCGGCATGGACCAGCACCTTGCCGCTCGGATCCTCGAGCACGAAGTCGTTGCCCCAGACACCGGTGACGGTGCCCGCGATGGTGATCTCGCGATAGAGATCCAGCTGGCCGATCGGCGTGTCGAGCGCCCGGGCCGGTGCGGCGGGCAGGGTGGCCGCGATCAGCCCCAGTGCCGCGGCCCCGAAGGTGGCTGCGGCGATCGGGCGGCGTCGCGTCGTCCTGGCGGTCATGTCGTCACTCCTCTGCGTCTCCACACGCCGTGTCCGGCGCGTCTCGATGAAGCCATCATGGCAGCCCGGCCCTCGCCGGAAACTGAACGATCCGTTCATGTACCGTTCATGGAAGATCGGGCAGGATCACGCGCATGCGCGTAATCCGTCTCCACCGCCACCTGCGCCGCATCTCGACCGCCCTGGCCCTTGCCGTGCCGGTGGCGCTGACCGTTTTCGCCCCGCAGCCGGGCCTTGCCGATCCGCCCGGGGATCGCCGGGCGCTGCGCGAAGCCGTGCGCGAAGGCCGGGTGGTGCCGCTCTCGCGCATCGTCGCCTGGATCGGCGAGCGCTATCGCGGCCGGGTGATCGAGGCGGAACTCGAACGCGACGACGATGACGACGACGACATGATCTATGTCGTCGACCTGTTGACCGAGGCCGGAACCGTGCTGAAATTCCGCTTCCGGGCCTCGGATGGCGCCTTTCTGGAAGTCGCCGGCCGGGGGATCGAGGCTGCGAGGATCCGATGAGAATTCTGCTCGCCGAAGACGATGCCGAGCTTGCCGACCGGCTTAAGAAGGTGCTGATCGAGGCGGGGTTCACGGTCGACATCGCCGCCGATGGGACGCTCGCCGAATATCTGGGCCAGACCGAAACCTATGATGCGGTGGTGCTGGATGTGGGCCTGCCGGGCATGAACGGGGTCAGCGTGCTGCAGCGCTGGCGCGAGGACGGGCTGGACATGCCGGTGCTGATCCTGACGGCGCGCGGCCGCTGGTCGGAAAAACAGGCCGGCTTCCATGCCGGTGCCGACGACTACATGACCAAGCCTTTCGAAATGGGCGAGGTGGTGCTGCGCCTTCATGCCCTGATCCGCCGGGCTTCGGGCCATGCGGCGGCGGATCTGCGCTGCGGATCGCTGGTGCTCGACATCCGCGCCGGCCGTTTCCGGATCGACGGCACCGGGCTCGACCTCACCGCCCAGGAATACCGGCTGCTCGCCTATCTGATGCACAATCAGGGTCGGGTGGTCGGCCGGAGCGAAATCGTCGAGCATGTCTATGAACGCGATGCCGATCCGGATTCCAACGTCGTCGACGTGCTGCTCGCCCGCATCCGCCGCAAGCTCGACCGGCCGCTGATCCGCACCGTGCGCGGCCGCGGCTGGGTGCTGGAGGCGGGCGCCAGTTGAGCGAGGATCCCGGCTCCGCACCCCCGCCCCGCCGCGCGGGGTCGATCGCGCTCCGCCTGGCCGCGGCGGCCCTGGTTTCGACCCTGATCGCCGTCACCGCCGGCGGTTTTGCGCTCTCCCATGCCTTCCATCGCTCGGTCGAGGCGGCGTTCGATCAGCGGCTCGAAGCCTTGCACCGGGCGCTGGTCGCGGCGCTCAGGGTGGGGCGCGACGGTGCCATCGGTCTCGATCGCGGCCTCGGTGACCCGCGCTTCGACCAGATCTTTTCGGGCTGGTACTGGCAGGTGGAAGAGGTCGGCCAGGAAGGCATGACCGACGAGGTCGTGCTCGCCTCGCGCTCGCTCTGGGATCAGACGCTGGATGTCGCCGGCACCCCGGGCTCCGGCCCGGCCGCCGTCCGTCAGATCGTCGACGGGCCGACCGAAGGCGTGCCGCTGCGTCTGGTCGCCCGCACCATCACGCTCCCCGATCATGACGGTCCGCTGGTGGTGGCGGTGGCGGCCGATGCGGCCGAAATCGGGCTGGAGACCCGGCGTTTCGACCGCTTGCTGATCCTGATGCTGGGCGGGCTGGTGCTGGTGGCGACGCTGCTGACGCTGGTTCAGCTGCGCTGGGGGCTGGCGCCGCTCCGGCGGCTCTCGGGCGATCTGGATGCGATCCGCGCCGGCCGGGCGGCCCGGCTCGACGAACAGCGCCCGCGCGAGGTGCTGCCGCTGGTCCGGGCGATGAACGGCGTGCTCGACCATGATGCCGAGGTGGTGCGCCGGGCCCGCGCCCAGGCCGGCAATCTCGCCCATGGGCTCAAGACCCCGCTGACCCTGCTCGCGGCCGACATTGCCGATCTGCCCGAGGACCGGCGCGAGGTTGCCCGCCGGCAGATCGACGCCATGCGGCTGATCGTCGAGCGTCATCTGACCCGCGCCTCTGCCGCCGCCAATGCCGCGGTGATCGGGGCCCGGACGCCGGTCGCGCCGGTTGCCGCCGACATTGCCCGCAGTCTGGAGCGGATGTTCGCCCGCCGCGACCCGCCGCTTTCCATCGCCGTCGATCTGGCCCCGGATCTCGAGTCTCGTGGCGAGCTCGACTTCCGCGGCGAGCGTCAGGATCTGGAAGAGATCCTGGGCAATCTGATGGAGAATGCCTGCAAATGGGCCGCCGCCCGCGTCCGGGTGAGCGGTGCGGCAGCCGACGGCGACATGCTCCTGATCCTGATCGAGGATGACGGCCCGGGCCTGACCCCCGATCAGGCCCGGGCAGCCCTCCAGCGCGGCCGGCGGCTGGACGAGCGGGTGCCTGGATCGGGGCTCGGCCTGTCCATCGTCTCGGATGTGGTCGAGATCTATGGCGGCACGCTCGCGCTGACCGCGAGCGAGGAACTGGGCGGTCTCGCTGCCCGGGTGACGCTGCCCCGGGCGGAAGAGACCGGCCGGCGCCGCCGGTGAGGGGATCACACCAGCCGGTCGCGCCCGCTCCAGAAGCGGTCGCGGACCGCCCGTTTCAGGATCTTGCCCACCGGGCTGCGCGGCAGGGCCTCTTCGAACAGCACCGATTTGGGTGTCTTGACCGGGCCGAGCTTTGACCGGCAAAGGGCGATCAGCTCTTCCGCCGTCACTTCGGCGCCGGGAACGGGCTCGACCACCGCGGTCACCGCCTCGCCCCATTTCGGGTCGGGGACGCCGATCACGACGCAGTTCTGCACGGCGGCATGGCCCTGGATCACGTTTTCGACCTCGGCCGAATAGACGTTGAAGCCGCCAGTGATGATCATGTCCTTCTTGCGGTCGACGATGTAGACGAAACCGTCCGCATCCATCCAGCCGACATCGCCGGTATGGTGCCAGCCGAACTGGCTGACCTCTGCCGTCGCCTCGGGGCGCTTGTGATAGCCCGCCATCACCAGGTCGCCGCGGACCACGATCTCGCCCCGCTCGCCCCGGGGCAGGACGTTGCCGTCGTCATCCATGATCTCGACCCGGGTCAGCAGGGTCGGGCGGCCGCAGGATGCGAGGCGGTGGACGAGGGCGGGATCGGCTGCCGCCGCCGCATGTTCGGCCGGCGACAGGAAGGTGCAGAGCATCGGCGCTTCGGCCTGGCCATAGGTCTGGGCCATCACCGGGCCGAAAACCCTGATCGCCTCGGCCAGCTTGTCGGGTGCCATGGGCGAGGCGGCATAGATGAAATGGCGGAGCGAGCCGTAGTCGAAGTCGCGCAGCCGCGGATGGCCGAGCATGCCGTAGATCACGGTCGGCGGCAGGAAGAGGTCGGTGACCTTCTCGCGGTCGATCGCCTCCATCACCTCCAGCGGATCGGCGCGCTCGATGATCACCACCCGGGCTCCGGCGGCAAGCGCCGGGAAGGCCATGGCGCCCGCGGCATGGGTCATCGGGGCGGCGACCAGATAGACCGGACGGTCGACCGGCGGCATGGCGGCGTGGGTGATTGCAATCAGCGCCGTCCACACCCCCTCGGTCAGCCGCACGGCCTTGGAGCGGCCGGTGGTGCCGCCGGTGGGGAAAAGGGCGGCCAGGCGGTTCGGATCGGGACGCAGATCGGGGACCGGCAGCCCCTCCGCCCGGGCCAGCAGATCGTCGAGCGAGAGGGCGCCGTCGAGCGGGCCGTCGATGCAGATCACGTCTTCGAGCGTGGTTACCGTCTCGCGGATCCGCGGCAGATAGCCGGCGAAGCTTGAATGGATGAACAGCGTCCGGCAGTCGGCGGTGTCGAGAAAGTCGATATTGTCGTCGGCATGGCCGCGAGCATTGATCGGCGCCCAGACCCCGCCGGCCCTGACGCCGCCGAGCAGGCAGGCGAAGGCGAGCGCGTGATTGGGGCTCCAGACCGCGACGGTGCCGCCCGCTGCCGGATCGCCGCCCGCCCGGGCGACCAGGGCGGCGGCGATGCGGCAGGTGAGGGTGCGGGCTTCGGTATAGGTGAGGCTGTGCCCGGCCGAGACCAGGGCCTCACGATCGGGGGCGATGGCCGCCCCCCGATCGAAAAAATCGATGATGCGCATGGGGGGCGGTTCCTTCCCGGTTTCTTATTGTGGGCCTGGTTCCTGCTGCAGGACCGGGATCACTTGACCAGAGGGCAGCCGCCCTTGTCGAGCGGGCGGAAGGCCTCGTCGCCCGGAATCGCGCGCACCACCTTGAACACGTCGCCGCGGGTCTTCGACTCCGACGACGGCTTCACCTCGGTCAGCAGCATGTCGTGGATCATCAGCCCGTCGGCGCGGACCTTGCCGTCCTTCACGAACAGATCCTCGACCGGCATCTCGCGCATCTTGGCCGCGACCTGATCGCGGGCATCGGTGCCGGCGGCCTCGACCGCCTTCAGATAGTGGTTCACCGCCGAATAGACGCCGATCTGCAGAGAGGTCGGCCAGGTGCCGTGCAGCCTGGCGAAGCGCTCGCCGAAGGCCTGGGTTTCGGCATTCAGGCTCGCCTCATAGCCGTTGATCGCGGTCAGGCCCTTGAGGTCGTCGGCGCCGATCGCCAGCACGTCGGTATTGAAGAACAGCATGGCGACCATCTTCTGGCCCGAGTCGGCGAGGCCGAATTCCTTCGCCTGCTTGAGCGCATTGACCGTGTCGCCGCCGGCATTGATCAGCGCCACCGTGTTGGCACCCGAGCCCTGGGCCTGCAGCAGGTAGGACGAGAAGTCCGGCGTGTTCAGCGGATGCTTGACCGAACCCGCGATCTTACCGCCGGCCTCGGTGATCGCCTTGGTCAGATCGCTGGCCAGGGCCTCGCCGAAGGCATAGTCGACCTGGACCAGGAACCAGTTGTCACCACCTTCCGCGACCGTGGCGCGGCCCAGCGCATTGGCGACCGAATAGGTGTCGTAGCTCCACTGGAAGCCGTAGGGCGAGCAGGCCTCACCGGTGAACTTCGACACGCCGCCGCCCGAGGAGACCAGGATGCCGTCCTTGTTGCGGACGATTTCCTGCAGCGCCAGCAGCACGCCCGAATTCGGCACGTCGAAGATGGCGTCCACACCCTCGACATCCAGCCAGCGGTTCACCGTCGACGAGCCGATATCGGCCTTGTTCTGGTGGTCGGCCGAGACGATCTCGACGTCCTTGCCCAGCGCCTTGCCGCCGAAATCCTCCACCGCCATGCGGGCCGCGACCACGGCGCCTTCGCCGGTGGCGTCGGAATAGGGACCGGAGCGGTCGTTGAGGATGCCGATCTTCACGGCACCATCGGCGCCGGCCATGGCCGGGGCGGCGAGGGCGAGGCTGGCGGTGCCGGCGAGCAGGGCCGCGGCCATCAGGCGGGTCAGCGGGGTCTTGAGCGCGATCATCCTTGGGATCCTCCCGGGGGTCGGTGACCTCTGCGGTCTTGCCTGCCGCATCAGTCGGTTCTGGATGAGAGACTATCAGCTGATCATAGTAACACAATATTATTGTGCTATTTGGTTTGAAACATGGCTCGCTTGACCCCGGCCCCCGGCGGGACGCAGGATGTTTCAAAGCCGCCAGCCGGAGCCCCGATGTCAGACACCCCGCGAGACCCGTCCAGCCCGGAGCTGCCGAAGCGCGCGCCGCTCGGCGATCTGGCGGATGCGACCGCCGCCGCCCATCGGGTCGCGCAGCTGTTTTTCTTCGCCCATCGCGGCTTCACCGGCGATGCCGACAGCTTCCTGCGCGAGCACGGGCTTGGCCGCGCCCATTACCGGGTGATGTATTTCGCGGCCCGGTTGCCGGGGATCACGGTGGGGGAGCTGCTCGACATCCTGGGGATCACGGCGCAGGGCGTGGCCCGGGTGCTGAACCGGCTGCTCGATGACGGGCTGTTGCACCAGGAAACCGATCGCGGCGACCGGCGGCGGCGGCGGCTCTATCTCACCGAGGCGGGCATCCGGATGGAGCGGGCCGCCTTTGCCTGTCAGGAGGCGGTGATTTCGGCCGCGATCCGCGCGGCGGGGCCGCGCCATGCCGATGATTTCTCGACCATCATGATGGCGCTGGCCCGGGCCGAAGACCGGCCGCTTCTGGCGCGGGGGATGGCGGCAACCGGCGAGGGCGACGGCGACAGCTGAGCGCCGGTCAGCGGCAGATGCTCCAGCGCCCCATGTCCAGATGGAAATGGTCGCGATGGGCCGCGTTGTAGTCGGGGCCGAGCACGCCGCGAAACACCTCGCAGGCGCCGTCACGCAGCTCGCGCAGGAAGGCGCGCTTGCGGGCGTCGTCGCCCGACCAGTCGCGCGCCAGGGTGATGCGGGTTCCGTCGGCGAGCACCAGGCCGGCGATGTCGATCGCATTGGCGGTGGCATGCTGGCTGGGGGTGCTGCCGCCGCGCACCGGGCGGCAGGCATAGGTACCCAGATGTTCGACCCGCGCAACCGGGCTTGCGAAATGGCGACGGGCGGCGGGTTGCAGAATGTGGCGCTCGAAGATCGACCAGGCGACCATCAGCGGACAGCTGGCGGTAAAGCCCGACGAGAAGCGCAGATCTTCGGCACCACCGACCCGGACGGCGTTCCGGAAGCCGCAGCTTTCTGCCGTCTGCCGGTCGGGCACCGGCGTGAAGGCCAGCGACCCGGTCTCAAGCACCGTCAGGCACTGGTCGGGCGCGTCCTTCAGCCGGGCGATCTTCCAGTCGGTCAGCAGGTTCGGGGCGTCGGCGATGACCGGCGGGGCGAAGGGGTTCCAGCGATCCGGCAGCCGCACCAGCCCGGCAGCCAGAGCGAGGCCGGCACCGGCGAGGCCGAGGATCAGGACGGTCAGGATCAGGCGTGCAGGGCGCATGACCTGTCAGGTGGGGCGCCCGACAGGTCAGCCAAGCCGGGACACGGATCGGTCACGCCGTTGTCCGGGTCTCGACCGGAATGTTGTCGATCAGCCGGGTGCTGCCCAGCCGCGCCGCGACCAGCAGCCGGGCCGGCCGGCCCGGCACCGGCGCCCGGTCCAGCGGCGCCAGGGTTTCGGCATCGACCAGATCCAGATATTCGACCCGGCCATAACCGAGATCGGTGAGCCGTGCGCGGCCGCGGGTGAGGGCGCCTGCGACCGCATCACCTTCATCGGCGGCGGCGGCCAGGATGGCCGCGGCGGTTTCGTGCAGCACGCCGTTCAGTGCCTCGGCGGCCGGGCGCTCGCGGGCGTCGAGATAGACATTGCGCGACGACCGGGCGAGGCCCGATGGCTCGCGGCTGGTGGGGGCGCCCACGATCTCCACCGGGATGTCGAGATCCGTCACCATGCGCCGGATCACCTGCAATTGCTGCCAGTCCTTCTCGCCGAACACGGCCACATCCGGCCCGCAGCCGATCAGCAGCTTGGCGACCACCGTCGCCATGCCGTCGAAATGGCCGGGGCGCCAGGGGCCGCACAGCCCCTCGGTCAGCCGGTCGACATGCACGGTGGTGGCGGCATCGGGGCGGTACATGTCGCCGACCGCCGGCATCCAGGCAAGATCGACACCCCGTTCCGCCAGCCGGGCCAGATCACCGGCCTCGTCGCGCGGGTAGCGGTCGAAATCCTCTCCGGGTGCGAACTGCGTGGGGTTGACGAAGATGCTGACCACCACCCGGTCGGCCCGGGCGCGCGCGATGTCGATCAGGCTCAGATGGCCGTCATGCAGGGCGCCCATGGTGGGCACCAGGGCTATGCGTGCACCCTGGGCGCGCCAGCGCAGCACCCGGCCGCGCAGATCGGCGCGATCCCGGACGATGTCGACGGCGGGGTTCGATGCAGCGGCGAGGGAGGGCGAGGACATGGTAGCGGCGGTCTCCTCTGGCGATCATGGCCGGCGCCTCTTCTTGGGTGGAGGCGCGTGACCGGCACGCTAGCCTGTTGCGGTGCAGCACGCCAGTTGTTTTCCAGGATCGGATACTTTTCATCCATCAACAGGGAACGTGCGTCGTGTATGAGGGGCATTGCGCGGCAGGCGCAAAGCGTTCAGCATTCCTTTCATCATGGGTTGAATGTCATCCCCAGGTGATGAAGGTATCGTCCATGCCGGGGTCATCCTCCGCCGGTTCCACGCCCGCTGTCGCTGCACCGCCTGCCGGTGCCGTTCCACGCCATGCCCTGCGGCTGCTGGGGGCTGCGGTGGCGGTGATCGGGGCAGGGCAGGCCATCCAGGTCGCCATCGTGCCCGGGCTGATCGCCGCCACCGGCATCGATGCCGCCACACTCGGCCTTCTGGTGGCCCTGGGCGTGCTGCCTTTCATGGTCGGAGCACCGCTCTGGGGGCGGCTGAGCGACCGGTTCGGCCGCAGACCCGTGCTGCTGGCGGGGCTGGTCGGGGCCGCCCTGGCCCATGCCCTGTTCGCGGGCGCCGCCGATCTTCTCGCCGCAGGACGCATCAGCCATGGGACCGGCCTTGGGGTGATGATCGTCTCGCGGCTGATCTTCGGCGTGGCGGGCTCGGCCATCTATCCGGTCGGGCAGGCCTGGGCGGTGGATCTGGCGGGGCCCGAGCGGCGCCTGGCGGCAGCCGGCGCCCTGGCCGCGGGGTTGAGCGTCGGCCGCCTGGCCGGGCCGGCGGTGGCGCTGGCCCTGCTGATGGTCGGGCCGGTGGCGCCGCTCTGGGGGCTGTCGGCGATCGGTGCCGCCTCGGCCGTGCTGGTCGTGGTGGGGCTGGGCGGCGCCGCCGCGGCGGCCGGGCGTGGCGGTCCGGCCGTCGCAGCCGGGCGCCCGCCCCGGGCGACCGAGGGCATGATGCGGCCTTTTCTGGTGGTCGGCATCGGCACTTTCGCCATGGGCATGATGCAGTTCGTGTTCGGCCTGCATGCCATGGCCCGGCTCGACATGGCGGCGCCCGCGGCCTCGCAGCTGGTGGCGATCGTCATGGCGGCGGCGGCCGTGGTGATGCTGGGGGTCCAGACCCTCGTCCTGCCGCGGCTTGGGCCCCGTCCGGCGCTGGCGGCGCGCGCCTGGGCGGCCGGCCTGGTGCTGCTGCCGCTGTCGATCGCGCTCGGCTGGTGGGGCGGGGCGTGGTGGGCCTTCGTCGCGTCCGCGATGCTGACCGGCGCCGGGATGGCGGTGGTGGTGGCGATGCTCTTCGCCCGCGTCACCGCCGATCCCCGCCTGCGCGGCACCCGCGCCGGCCTGCTGAATTCAGCCCAGACCGCAGGCTATGCCGCGGGATCGGCCGTGGGCGGGCTGTACGTCGTGGGGGCGGCGCTGCCCTTCGGTCTGGCGCTGGCGGCCCTGCTGGCGGCGGTCGTGGCCGGCTGGCGCCTGCCGGCCCGTCCGGTCTGAACCCTGCTCTTCCTCCTGCCCCCTACTCACCGACGAAGCGGCAGACGAAGCCCGGCACTTCGGGGGTGAAGGCGATGGTCGCGTCGATGTCGCAGGCTGCGGCCGCGATATTGCCCGCCGCCGTCCAGTCGGGATAGGCGGCGTAGGTCCGGTCGGCCTTGGCGGCCCCGGCCGGGGCATTGGCGGCATAGGGAACATAACCGCGCAGGGGATTGCCGGCCTTGCAGGTCCGCGCCAGAAGCTTGCGGACCGCCGCGGCGAAATCGCCATCCTGCGCGGCGCCGCGCGTGGCGAGCGCGTTGGTGCGGTCCACATCCACCCAGCAGACCGGATCGGCGGCCTGACCTTCGGCCGGCAGGGCGAAGAGGGTGGTGGCGACACCTGCGGCCAGCACGATCTGGCGCAGGAGGTGTGGCATGTGGCGCATGGGATCTCCGCAATGGCTCGATGGGGCCCGCCCCGTCTCCGGGGCGGGCCGGCAGGTCAGGCGGCGTCGGCCCTGGTGGCGTCTGGCCTGGTGGCGTCTGGCCGGGTGGCATGGTCGCCCAGCCGGTCGCGCACGGCCGGGGTGGCAAGGCAGGCCTCGGCGGCCTCGTGCCCCTTGGTGGTCATATGGCCGGTGAAGAAGGCCTGATGGACATCATGCTCGTGGAAGTGGTGCGGTGTCAGCACCACCGAAAACACCGGCATGCCGGTGTCGAGCTGGACGCGCATCAGCCCCTCGATCACCGCACGGGCGACGAAGTCGTGGCGGTAGATGCCGCCGTCGACCACGAAGCCCACCGCGATGACGGCCACATGCCGGCCGGCTTCCGCGATGCGCTTGGCCTCCAGCGGGATTTCGAAGGCGCCGGGCAGGTCGATCACGTCGATGGCGTCGGCGGGAATGCCGCGTTCGGCCATGCGGGCCGCAAAGCCGTCGACGGCGCGGTCGACCAGATCGGCATGCCAGCGCGCACGCAACACGGCGAAACGCGGCGTGACCTCGCCGTCCTGGTGGATCGTGGTGGGGGTCGTCTGACTGATCTGATTCATGGCGGTCCTCATCGGGATACCGGTTTGCCAGAATCAGGGCGCACGGGGAAACGCCCCCTTGGCCGCACGGGCGGCCCGGGCACGCAAGCGCGCCGCCGCCCGTCCCGCCGGGGACGCGCCTCTCCGTTCTCTTCCATCCGGACTGTAACCGTCGGCTCCGGCATCGCACCGGATCTGCTGACCCCGCCATCGGTTCCGGCCGACCGGCCCTTGAACCTCTGGCGGGCGCTCGCGGGCTCGCAAACGGGCCTCGGGCCCGTTTGCCTACCGCCGGTGGGGACTTCCACCCCGCCCCGAGAACGTATCGCCCGCGACCCTTGCGGAAGGGCGCGGACCGCCTCACCATACGCGCGCCCTGCCGTTTGCGGCAACACCTTCCGATCACGCCGCCGGAGACGCCTCCAGATGCCGGAAATCCAGCCCCGCCGCTATGCCCTGCTCGACCGTGACGGCACCATCAATCTCGACACCGGCTATCTGGCCGATCCGGCCGGGTTCGAGCTGCTGCCCGGGGCGCTGGCGGGCCTGAAGCGGCTTGTCGCCGCCGGTTTCGGCCTGGTGGTGGTGACCAATCAGTCGGGCATCGCCCGCGGCCTGATCCGGCCCGAGGCGCTGGAGGCGATCCACGATCGGATGTGCCAGCTTCTGGCACCGCACGGCATCCGCTTCGATGCGATCGAGATCTGCCCCCACGGGCCCGACGAGGGCTGCGACTGTCGCAAGCCGTCGCCCGGCATGGTGCGGCGTGCGGCGGCACGGCTGGGGTTCGATCCGACCCGGGCGGTGGTCTTCGGTGACAAGCCGTCGGATATGGGCCTTGCCCGGGCGGTGGGGGCCATGGCCGTGCTGATCGGGGACGAGGCGGCGGCGCGGTCGTCCGATCCGGCACCCGATCTCTGGGCGCCGGATCTGGATGCGGCGGCGCGTCTGGTGATCGACGACGCGCGCCCGGCCTGACGTCAGCGGCCGATGAAGCGGGGCGCGCGCTTCTCGACGAAGGCCTGCGCCGCCTCGCGGTGGTCGGCGCTTTCCGAACAGCGGGTGTGTTGGATCGCTTCCAGATCCATCACCTCCGACAGTGTGCCGGTCTGTGCCAGGTTCATATTGCGCTTGATGGCGGCATAGGTCAGCGCCGGCCCGCGGGCAAGCGTTTCGGCGATCATGCGGGTCTCGGCCTCCAGGGCCTCGGCGTTGACCACGCGGTTGACCAGGCCCAGCTTCTCGGCCGCGGCCATGTCGAGCAGTTCGGCGGTGAAGTAAAGCTCCCGCGCCTTGGCGGGGCCGACCAATTGGGTCAGGAACCAGCTGCCACCAAAATCACCCGACAGGGCCACCTTGGCGAAGGCGGTGGTCATCACGGCGGTGCGGGCGGCGATGCGCATGTCGCAGGCCAATGCCAGCGACAGGCCGGCACCGGCCGCGGGCCCGGGCAGGGCGGCGATGGTCGGCTTGCCCATCTCGTGCAGCCAGCGCGAGGCTTCCATCACCTGGCGCAGTTCCGTCGCCCGGCGTTCGCTCGACTTCGCGGCTTCGGCCTCGGCGGTTTCCGCCATGCGCTTGACGTCGCCCCCGGCGCAGAAGGCACCGCCGGCACCCGTCAGCACCACCACCCGCACATCATCGTCGGCGGCAAGCCGGGTGAGGGCCGAGACCAGCGCGGCCAGCATCGGCCGCGACATGGCATTGCGCCGTTCCGGCCGGTTGAGCGTCAGCCAGGCGACGCCGTTTTCAATGCGTTCAAGCAGTTCAGACATGGGGTTCCTCCACCAGCCGGGCCGGCGCTGCTGGCCGGCTGGTCATGATGATTTTCAGCGATGCGCCTGCCAGAGCTTAGCCCGGCGCCGCGGGACGGGACATGCTGCGGCAACCCGCGTCCGCCATGCGGAGTATGACTGCATACACTCGGATGCCGTAACGGTGTTACTAAACCGTTCCGCGATTATTATAGAATCATGATGCGTTAGGGTGGTCGTTCGACTATCGTATATGGATAAGAAGTGCTGCAGAACGAGACGGATGGTAGCGAGGTGCCAGCTTCCAGCAGCCCCGTGAGGGAGCTGGACGTATCCCCCCGAACCGTGCTCTGACGCATGAGGCGCCCGAGATGGTTCGACCGGCCCCCGCCCGGAGATCCGCCAGGGAGGATGTTCCATGAAACGGGTACTTCTCACCACGGCGCCCAAGGAGGCGCTGGTGGAGATGAACGGTATCGGCGGCAACTGGTACGATCGCACCGATACTTACATGGCCTGGACCTGCGCCAACGACCTCGCCGACCGCCTGTCGGTGACCTGTCCCCCCACCGGTCTGAACTTCCTGAAGGCCAACGTGCCGGATGTCGAGGTTCTGGAATATCCCACCTGGGCCGAATACGAAAAGGCGCTCGGCTCCGAGAAGTGGGACATGGTGGGCATCAGCTTCTACACCTGGTCTGTGCCGGTCGCGATCCAGATGGCGAAACTCGCCCGTGAATACGGGGTGAAAGAGGTCTGGGGCGGCAATTACGGCGCGATCACGCCCGGAATCCAGCCGCATTTCGACCGGCTGATCAAGGGGCCGGGCGAATACGTGCTGCATCAGTACGTCTACGGGCGGCCGCTGGAGCACGTCACCCATCCGCCGATGATGGGCGAGTCGGGCTTCCGCGGCGTGAGTTCGAAGGTCGGCTATCTCTACAGCAAGCGCGGCTGCAACATCGGCTGCACCTTCTGTTCGACGCCGGTGTTCAATCCGAAGGAAGACGCGATCTTCATGGAGGACATGGAGTACGCGCTCGACACCTATAAGGAGAACAGCGTCGCCCATGTCATCATCTACGACGAGTCGTTCTTCCTGAAGAACGACATCGCCGAGCGGGTGGTCGACGGGCTGGCCAAGCGTGGCCTCGGCTGGATCTGCCTGACGCGTGCCGATCTGCTGCGCGGCCGGATTTCGGAACTCACCGATCGCTGCATGGATGGTGCGATCATCGGCATCGAAAGCTATCGCGACAAGAATATCGCCGACGTGCAGAAGCGCGACGACGTCTACAACGTCCGCGCCACCGTCCGCGAGCTGATCAAGAACGGCCGCCGTGCCCTCGGCACCTTCATGGTCGGCTTCCAGGACGACAGCATCGAAGACATGGAATACGACATCACCCAGCTGGCCGATGAGGGGCTGTTCGCCTGCCAGCTGACCCTGCTCACGCCCTTCCACGGCACCAAGCTGTGGAAGCAGATGGAGCATCTGGTGAACGAGCCGGACCTGTCGAAATTCGACCTCTACAACCTGGTCTGGAAGCACCCGAAGATGTCGCCGTCAGAGGCCCGCGACCTGATGGCCTGGGCCCAGCGCAAGGTGAACGACCCCGGCGTCGTGGCGCAGAAGATCAAGCAGGACATGAAGGAAAAGCTGCGCCGCGAAATGGCGGCCAAGCGCGGGCAGCTGCCGATCGGCAGCCGGCCGTCGCGGCTGGGCGGCGGCATGGCCGCCGGCGCCTTCGCGGCCCCCGAGCGCTGACCGGCGCCCGGACCACCTGTTCCGCCTGCTGCCGAAACGCCCGGTACCATCCGTCTGCCGCCCGCCCGCCGCAAGGGCGGGCGGCGACGGGGGGCCTGTCCGAGGGACCGTCCGATGAGCGCGCTCAAGATCCTGGCCATTCAGCTCGGCTTCCATCCCGACTATCCGGATGTGTCGACGCTCGCCACCACCTACAATGACGGCATCTATTACGTCGCCTCCTTCGTCGCCGATCAGCTCCCCGAGGCGCAGCTGGACATGTGCCAGATGTTCTGGGGGGAGAACCCGGCCGATTTTCCGCTGGAGAGCTACGACGTCATTCTGGTCTCGGCGCTCGCCACCCATTTCTGGTCCAACATCCCGACCCTTGAGACGATCGCCCGGCGGCGGCGCAAGGACTCGCTCATGATCATGGGCGGGCCGCATGCGGCTTTTGCCCCGCACGAGGCGCTGAAATATGCCGATGTGGCCGTGATCGGCGAGGGCGAACTGCCGACGCTGGAGTTGATCGCCCGCCGTGCCGTGGGCGGCGTCGGCGGCCCGATCGACGACATTCCGAACATCGCCTGGATCGGCGACGGCGGCCGGCTCGCCATTTCCGACGTAAAGCGGTTCGAGAAGGTCTCCACCGCCATCCGCCCGGAACTGCTGGCGCGGGCGCCGCGGCTGCACTGGGCGACGGTGTCGATGTCGCGCGGCTGCCCCTTCGACTGCTCGTTCTGCTACGCCATCCGCCTGCTGGGCCGGCGGTTCCGGACCAAGACCGTGCCCGATATCGTGGCCGAGCTGGACGGCATCCATGCCCAGACCGGCTGCACCCGGTTCTATGTCACCGATCTCAACTTCACCACCCGGCGCGATTTCTGCCAGCAGGTGGCCCAGGCGGTGCGCGACCGGCCCTATAAATTCATCTCGATGAGCCGGATCAACCATGCCGACGACATGGATCTGGTGCTGGAGATGAAGGCCTCGGGCTTCGACGAGTATTGCCTGGGCGTGGAATCCGAAGATCCGGGCGTGCTGCGCGCCTTCAACAAGAAGGTCGATGCCAGCGAGCAGACCGAGCGTCTCTGGCGCTTCGCCGAGAACGACGTCTACATCCATTCGGCGATCATCTTCGGGCTGGAAGCCCAGGATCAGGGCGCCATCCGCCGCACCGCCCGCTGGTGCGCGGATGCCCGGATCGTGCATCCGACCTTCGTGTGCCTGGCCGAATATCCCTTCCAGAACCTGCTGTTCGGCGCGCGCCAGGACATCGAGGACCACCGGATCATCATGGAGGTCCCGACCTATCAGCACTATTCCTTTGTCGGCATCTTCCCGCGCCATATGCGGCCGTCCGACCTGCAGCGGTCGATCCTGGACAGCTACGACGTGTTCTTCGAACGCGCATTCGAGGTCGAGACCCGGCCGCAGCGGCGGATGCGGCTGAAATCCTATCAGCGCAGCGTCGCCCAGAGCCGCGGCGGCATGGAACGCCATATCGGCTTCCTGGAGAAACTGGAGACGCCCTACTACACCCGCGAGGGCACGCTGAAAGAGGATCTGCTGCTGGGAGATTTCGAGGCCCGGCACGGTGCCACCCGTGACTGGCTGGCCCGGTCGGCCCGCGGGGCCGAGCCGGCCTTCGCCAAGGCTTATGCCCGCTGAGCCGCGGAGGCGTGCCCGAGATGACCATGGCGACCTCTCCTGCGGACCCGCATTTCCGCAGCTTCCATGACGCGTTGCCCGCGGCCACCACCTGGGAGGCGGTGGCCCGTGGGGCCGAGACCGCGCCCCATGGCTTCGCCCTGCGCGTGATCGAACGCGGCGGTGCCGAGGCGGTGCTGACCCGGGGCGATCTTGCGACGCTCGCCGCCGCCGGCGCCCGGGCTCTGGCGGCGGCCGGCATCGCCGCCGGCGATCGGATCGTGCTGGCGCTGCCGGCCTCGCGGCTGTTCCTGGCGCTGCATCTGGGCGCCGGTGCGATCGGTGCCCTGCCGGTGGTGGTGGCGCCGCCCGCCGTGCCGGTGCCGGATCCCGCCCGCGCCCATCTGGCCGACATTGCCCGTAGGGCGGGGGCCCGGCTGCTGATCGCCGAGGCGGAACCGGCCGGGGCGCTCGACGGCCTGGACACGCAGGCCCCCGGTCTGGCGGTTGCCGCGGCCGACCGGTTGCTGGCGGCGGGGTTGCGCGCAGCCCTGCCGGCGATGACCGCCGATCCCCGCGGCATTTCGCATCTTCAGCAGACATCGGGATCGACCGGCGCACCCAAGCTCGCGGTGGTGCATCACGACCGGCTCTCGGCCAATCTCGCCCAGATCGCGGCGGCGATCTGCCCGGGGCCCGAGGGTGTGGGCGGCGATGTTCTGGTCTCGTGGCTGCCGCTCTCCCACGATATGGGGCTGGTCGGGCTCAATTATGCGCTCCGCTGGGGCGTGCCGATGGTGCTGGCCGATACCGGCGAATTCGTCCGCAACCCGATGAACTGGCCGGCCTGGATGTCGCGGCACAAGGGCACGCTGTCGCCGGCGCCCAACAGCGCCTTTCAGATGTGCGCGCGCCTGGCCCGGCTGCGCCCGCCGCGCGGGCTGGACCTCTCGGCCTGGCGGGTGGCGCTGTGCGGGGCGGAACCGGTTCATGCCCGCACCCTGCAGGATTTCAGCGCCGCCTTCGGCAGCCACGGTTTCGCGCCCGAGACCCTGCGCCCGGTCTATGGCCTGGCCGAGGCAACGCTGGCAGTGGCGATCCCGCCGGTGGGCGGCTGTGTGACCGACCCGGTCGATGCCGACCGGCTGGCGGCCGAAGGGGTGGCCGCACCGGCCGGAGACGAGGCCGGGCGCCGGCTTCATGCCGTCACCCTTGGGCCGGCAGTGCCGGGGGCCGCGATCCGTATCACCGCGCCCGACGGCACCGAACTGCCCGAACGCCGGGTCGGCGAGATCGAGGTCGCCAGCCCCGCGACCGTCGGTGGCTATTGGCAGGATCCGGCCGAAAGCGCCCGGTTGACCCGGCCCGACGGCTGGCTGCGCACCGGCGATCTGGGCTATCTGGCCGATGGTCGGCTGCATGTCACCGGCCGGGCCAAGGATCTGCTGATCCTGGGCGGGCGCAATTTCACCCCCGCCCAGATCGAAGATGTGGCCGAAGCCGCGGCCGATGCCGCGATCACGCCCGCGGTCATTGCCGTGGGTCTTACCGACGAGACCATCGGCACCGAAACCCTGCATCTGCTGCTCGACACCCGCCTCGGCCCCGAGGAGGCGCGCCCCGCCATCGCCCAGCGCATCCGCGATGCCCTGGCGGAGGCTTTCGGCCTGACCGGCATCGGCACGCATTGGATCGCCGCCGGCCTGGTGCCGCGCACCCCCAGCGGCAAGGTTCAGCGCTTCCGCTGCCGCGAGATCGTGGCCGCGCGCCTGGCGGACCGTCAGGCCGCGGCCTCAAAAAACAAGACGACACCCGCCCCAGGGAGGATCACCGGATGAATGCGCCCAAGGATATGGCCGCCGCAGAGGCCGCCGCCGTGGTTTCCTCCGTGGCCGAGCCGGTCGCCATCATCGGCATCGGCTGCCGTCTGCCGGGCGGCGCCTCCAGCCCGGCGGCCTTCTGGTCGCTGCTCCGCAACCGGGGGGATGCCATCCGCGAGGTGCCCTCCGATCGCTGGAACGCGGCCCTGTTCCACCATCCTGATCCGGCCTCCCGTCCCGGCACCGTCGGCACACGGATGGGCGGTTTCCTGGACGGCATCGACCGCTTCGACCCGGGCTTCTTCGGCATCTCGCCGCGCGAGGCGCAGCTGATGGACCCCCAGCAGCGCCTGCTGCTCGAATCGGCCGTCGACGCCATCGACGATGCCGGGCTGAAGCTTGAAGACATCGACGGCACGGATGTCGGCGTGTTCATCGGCATCGCGGCCTATGACTATGCCGAAATCCAGCACGGCATGGCCAATCGCGAGCTGATTTCCGGCCACACCAATACCGGCCTCGCGCTTTCGATCGCCGCCAACCGCATCTCGTATCTTTTGAACCTCAAGGGGCCGAGCGTTGCGGTCGACACCGCCTGTTCCTCGTCTCTGGTGGCCCTCCACCTCGCCTGTCAGTCGCTGCGATCAGGCGAAAGCCGGGCGGCGATCGTGGGCGGGGTCAATGCGATCCTGAAGCCGGAGCCGACCATCGGCTTCAGCCGCGCCTCGATGCTGGCGCCGGATGGCCGCTGCAAGACCTTCGATGCCCGCGCCAACGGCTATACCCGCGGCGAGGGCGCCGGCATCGTCGTGCTGAAGCCGCTTTCGGCCGCGCTTGCCGACGGTGATCCGGTCTATGGCGTGATCAAGGCCACGGTCGTCAACCAGGACGGCCATACCAACGGCATGACCGTGCCGGGCGAGGATGCCCAGGCGCGCATGCTGGAGACCGCCTATGCCCGGGCCGGCATCGTGCCCGGCACGCTGCAATACATGGAAGCCCATGGCACCGGCACGCCGGTCGGCGACCCGATCGAGGCCCGCGCGCTCGGCCGCGTGCTGTCACAGGGCCGGCCGGATGGCGATCGCTGCCTGGTCGGGTCGGTGAAGACCAATATCGGCCATCTGGAGGCGGCGGCGGGCATTGCCGGGCTGATCAAGGCGACGCTCGCCATTCATCACCGGCATGTGCCATCGAACCTGAATTTCGAGAGCCCCAACCCCGAGATCGATTTCGACGGGCTGAAGCTCGAGGTCGCGAGCAGCGACCGGCCCTGGCCGGATAACGGCCATCCGCCCCGCGCGGGCGTCAATTCCTTTGGATTCGGCGGCACCAACGCCCATGCGGTGCTGGAAGCGGCACCCGCCGAAGCCGTGCGCCCGGCCCTGTCGGACGAGGGGGCGCCTGGCATCGCCCCCGATGCCGGCAGGACCGGCGCACCCGTCCTGATCCCGGTCTCGGCCCGCAGCGCCGAGGCGCTGGCCGAGGCCGCCCGCCGTCTGGCGGAGGCGCTGACCGATGGCGACCAGGCGGCTGCGCACCGGCCCCTCGCCGAGGTCGCCGCCTGGGCGGGCACCCGGCGCAGCCAGCACGATCACCGGCTGGCGGTCGTGGCGGCCGATCATGCCGAGGCGGCGGAACGGCTGCGCGATGCCGCCGCCGGCACGGCCGGCCCCGGCATCATCGCCGGCCGCGGTCGGGCCCGTTCCGCGCCCGGCAACCCGGTCTATGTCTTCTCGGGCATGGGCCCGCAATGGTGGGCGATGGGCCGCCAGCTGATCGAGCGCGAACCCCTGTTCCGGGCCGCGATCGAGGAATGCGATGCCCATCTGCGTGCGGCCGGCGCGCCCTGGTCGCTGATGGACGAGATGTGCCGCGACGAGGCGCAGAGCCTGATGGCCGAGACCTATATCTCGCAGCCGTCGAACTTCGCTCTTCAGGTCGGCCTCGCCCGGCTCTGGAGCCATTGGGGCATCCGGCCCGCGGCCATCGTCGGCCATTCGACCGGCGAGGCGGCCGCCGCCCATGTCGCCGGCCAGCTGGACCTCGCGACCGCCTGCACCGTGATCTATCACCGCTCACGCGTGCAGCAGCGGGCCAGCGGCAAGGGCCGCATGCTGGCGGCGGCCCTGACCGAGGCCGAGGCGCTGGAGCGGATCGCGCCCGTGGCCGACCGGGGGTCGATCGCGGCCATGAACGGCCCCGGCATCCTGACGCTCGCGGGCGATGCCGAACCGCTGGAGGCCATCGCGGCGGGTCTTGCCGCAGAGGGTCGGTTCAACCGTTTCCTGACCGTGGCCGTGCCCTTCCACAGCCACCACATGGATCCGCTGCGCGAGGATCTGGAAGCCTCGCTCGCCGCAATCCGTCCGGCTGCGGCGGACCTGCCGCTCTATTCCACCGTCACCGGCGATCTGGCGGAGGATCTGCCCTATGACGCCGCCTATTGGTGGCGCAATGTCCGCCAGCCGGTACGCTTCGCCGACGCGATCCGCAGCCTGATCCGCGACGGCCATCGAACCTTCCTGGAGGTGGGACCGCATCCGGTCATCTCGTCCTCGATCGACGATACCGCGGGCGAGCTGGGCGAGCGGGTCATGACGGCGCATTCGCTTCGCCGTCAGACGGAAGAGCGTGCGGTGCTGCTCGGCAATCTGGGCCAGCTTTATGCGGCCGGCCACCAGGTCGACTGGCAGGCGGTTTCGGGCGCCGGCCGGCTGCGGCCGGTCCGGCTGCCCGCCTATCCCTGGCAGGACAAGCGCTACTGGCAGGAGGCAGCGGAAAGCCTGGACGGCCGCGCCGGTATGCCGGCCCATCCCTTCATCGGCCGGCGGATTGCGGCCGGTCTGCCGCTCTACGAGATCCGCATCGATCTGGAACGGCTGCCCTATCTGGCCGACCATGCCGTCGGCGGCTCGGTTCTGTTCCCCGGCGCCGGTTTCATTGAGGCGGCGCTCGCCGCCTGGACGGTGGCCATGGGCGCCGTCCCGGCCGCGGTCGAGGATGTGCGCTTTCTGAAGGCCCTGATCCTGGGCGCCGACCGCGCGGTGAAGCTGCAGGTGGCGCTCGATCCCGCGAGCGGCGGCGCCCGGGTGCTCTCCCGGCCGCTCGGCGAGGACGAGGCGCCGTGGACGCTGCATGCCGCGATGACGCTGAAGCCCCAGGGCGCGCTGCCGGCCCAGGCGGTGGATCTGGAGGCCGCGGCCGGGCGCTGCACCGAGGCGGTGGCCGATCGTGGCTATGGCGCCTTCGCGGCGCGCGGGCTGAATTACGGCCCGGCCTTCCAGGGTATCGCGGCCCTGTCGCGGGGGCCGGCCGAGGCGCTGGCCCGGCTGGCCCTGCCGGCCGCGGCACGGGCGGGCGATGGCGCGCCGGATGCCGCCGGCGGCTATCTCTTCCATCCCTCGCTGCTGGATGCCTGTTTCCAGGCGGTGCTTGGCGCGATCGACAGCCGCAGCGCGGCCGCCGGTGCCTATCTGCCGGTGGCGGTGGAGCGGCTCAGGCTGTCGGGGCGGATCGATGACGGTGCCGAACTTCATGCCCATGCCCGGCTGCTGACGCTCAATTCCAAGCAGCTGGATGCCGATATCCGCCTGACCGATGCCGCAGGCCGGGTGCTGGCCGAGGTGCAGGGCTTCTCGTGCATGGCGCTGGATCAGGCCGAAGGCGGCCGCGGTGCCGGCCGCGAGATCGATCGCAGGCTCTTTGCCGAACATTGGGTGGAGCAGGCGGCGGGTGTGGTGGCGGCGGATCTGCCAGATCCGGCCGATCTTGTGGCCGAGACCCGGCCGATGGTGCTGCCGCTGATCCGCAAGCTCGACCGCGCCGGCTATTATGCCGAGGCGCAGCCGCTGCTCGACCGGCTGACGGCCGCCTATGCCGCCCGCGCCTTCGCCGAACTGGGCATCGATGCCGATACGCCCGATCCGGCGCGGGTCGATCCCGTCCATCATCGGCTGCTGGCGCGGCTGGCCCAGGTGGTCAGGACCGAGACGGCCACGGGTCCGCTGCCCGAACCCGAGGTGCCGGGTGCCGAGATCGACCGCCGTCATCCCGGCCTGGCACCTGAAATGGTGCTGATCCGCCGCTGCGGCGAGGCGCTGGCCCGGGTGCTGACCGGGGCGCAGGATCCGCTGGATCTGATCTTCCCCGACGGGTCGCAGGCCGATGCCGAGCGGGTCTATCACGACAGCCCGAGCTTCGGCACCTATAACCGCATTCTGGAACAGGCGGTCCGCGCCCTGGTCGACCGGCTGCCCGCCGACCGGCCGCTGCGGATCCTGGAGATCGGTGCCGGCACCGGCGCCACCGCCGCCCATCTGCTGCCGGTGCTGCCGGCCAGCCGGACCGATTATGTCTTCACCGATATCTCCACCGCCTTCACCACCAAGGCCGAGCAGAAGTTCCGCGCCTTCGATTTCGTCCGCTACCGCCTGCTCGACATCGAGAAGGAGCCGGCGGCCCAGGGCTTCGCCCCGGCGAGCTTCGACCTGGTGGTGGCGACCGACGCGCTTCATGCGACCCGGGCGATCGACACCGCAATCGCCCATGCCGCCGGCCTGCTCCGTCCGGGCGGGTTGATGGCGCTGGTTGAGCTGACCGCGCCGCCGCCCTGGTTCGATCTGGTCTTCGGCATGCTCAAGGGCTGGTGGGCCTTCGACGACGCCGGGACCCGCCCCGACCATGCCTGCATGACCCTGCCGGCCTGGGAAGCGGCGCTCATGCGCGCCGGCTGCCCGGCGGTGGCGGCGCTCGACGACCGCGAGGATGGCGGAGCCACGGTGCACAGCGTCATCCTGGCCCGGCGGTCGACCACCGAGACCGCCCTGACCGCCGGCGAGGCGCCGGTGGCCGGGACCGACGAGCTGGATGCCCTGCTCGGGCTCAGCACCATCACCCGTGCGAAGCCCGGCTGGCTGGTGCTGGCCGATGGTCGTGGCGTCGGTGCGGCCGTTGCCGCAGCACTTGAGGCGCGGGGCCATCCGGTGAGGACCGTGACGGCCGGCGAGGTCGCCGACATCCGCGGCCTGGTGGACATTCGCAGCCTGGTCGACCGGGCGCTGATGGATCTGCCCGAGGTGGGCGGCATTCTGCATCTCTGGTCGCTCGATGCCGGGCCGACCGAAGCGGCCGACATGACGGACGTGGAGGCGACGGGGGCCGCGGTGCTGATGGAGCTGGTCCAGGCAGTGACCGATCCGAGCTTCGGCAATCCGCCACGGCTGGTGCTGGCGACCGCTGGTGCCCGGCGGGTGCGGCCCGACGATCCGGCGCCCGAGGCCGCCCAGGCGCCGGCCTGGGGCTTTGCCCGGGTGCTGACCAACGAGCATCCCGAACTGGGCACGGTGATGGTCGACCTGCCGGCCGCCGCATCACCCGACATGACCGACGAGATCGAGGCGCTGGCCCGGATCTGCGCCGAGGGGGCCGGCGACGAGACCGAAATCGCGCTCCGCGGCGCGCGGACCCATGTCGCCCGCATCCGGGCCGAGACGCTCGACGGGCTCCGCCGCCGGGCGCTCGACCCCAGGCCGGCGGCGGCGGGGACCGCCTTCCGGCTCGATGCCCTCAAGACCGGCGCGCTCGACAATCTGATGCTGACCGAGGCTCGTCTGCGCGAGCCGGGGCCGGGGGAGGTCGAGATCGACGTCGCCTTCACCGGGCTCAATTTCCGCGACGTGATGAAGGTGATGGGCATCTACCCGACCGAGGGCGACGAGCCCCTGGTGCTGGGCGACGAGGTCGCCGGCACCATCCGGCGGGTGGGGCCGGGGGTGGATGATCTGGCGCCCGGCGACCGGGTGATGGCGATCGCCCCCGGCTTCGCCAGCCGCACCGTGGTCGGCCGCGGCTTCGTGGCGAAGCTGCCGGACGGGGTGCCGCTGGAGGGCGGCGCCACCATCCCGATCACCTTCGTTACGGTCTGGTATGCGCTGCATCATCTGGCCCGCGCCGAGGCCGGGGAGCGGATCCTGATCCATGCCGCCGCCGGTGGTGTCGGTCTGACCGCAATCCAGGTCGCGCAGCGGGCGGGGCTGGAGATCCATGCCACGGCCGGCTCGCCCGAGAAGCGCGATTTCGTCCGCAGCCTGGGCGTCACCCATGTCTATGACAGCCGCAGCCTCGACTTCGCCGACCAGATCATGGCGGCGACCGATGGCGAAGGCGTCGACATGGTGCTGAACTCGCTGGCCGGCGAGGCGATCCCGAAATCGCTCGGTCTGCTCAGGGCCTATGGCCGCTTCCTCGAAATCGGCAAGACCGACATCTACGGCAATTCCCGCATCGGTCTCCGGCCGTTCCGCAACAACCTCTCCTATTTCGCCATCGACCTCGACCGGGTGTTCCGCGAGCGGCCGAAGCTGGCCGCACGGCTGATGGGCGAGGTGGCAGATGCCTTCGCCGAGGGCGGGCTTCAGCCGCTGCCGCGGCGGGTCTGGCTGGTGTCCAGGGCCGAACAGGCCTTCCGCCACATGGCCCAGGCGCGCCATATCGGCAAGATCGTGCTCGCCATGGAAGACGAGGCGGCACGCATCGCCCGGCCGTTGCCGAAGCCGCTGCCGCTCAAATCCGACGGCACCTATCTGATGACCGGCGGTCTGGGTGGCTTCGGCCTCGCCGTCGCCGAATGGCTGGTGGCCAAAGGTGCAGGGACGGTGGTGCTGGCCGGCCGGTCCGGCGCCGCCACGCCCGAGGCCCAGGCCGCGGTCGACCGGCTGCGCGCCGGCGGCACCCGGGTCCGGGTGGAACGCTGCGACGTCACCGACCGGGCGGCGGTGGAGGCCATGCTCGGCCGGATCCGGGCCGAATTGCCGCCGCTCAGGGGCGTGCTGCATGCGGCCATGGTGCTGGACGACGATTTCGTGCTGAAGCTCGATCGCGATCGTCTGCACCGGGTGACGGCGCCCAAGATCGAGGGCGCGCTCAACCTGCATCTGGCGACCCGCGACGACCCGGTCGAGATGTTCGTGATGTTCTCGTCCTTCGCGGCGATGGTCGGCAATCCCGGCCAGGCCAATTACGTCGCCGCCAACCAGTATCTGGTGGCACTGGCCGAACGCCGCCGGGCGCAGGGGCTGCCGGCGCTGGCGGTCGACTGGGGGGCGATCGGGGGCGTGGGCTATGTCGCGGCCCATGATGAGATTGCCCGGCATTTCGAACGCCACGGCCTCACCCCCGTTCAGGCACCGGATGCGCTGGCTTCGCTCGAAGCCCTGCTTGGTGCGGGAGCGGTCGCCTCGGGCGTGATCGACATCGACTGGGCGGTCTGGGCCCGCTACATGCCGGAACTGGCGCGCAACCCGCGCTATGCCGACCTGCCGCTGACCGAAGGCGCCGGTGGCACCGGCGGTGGCGGCGGAGAGGGTGATCAGGTCCTGGCCCGGATCCGCGAGGCCGCGGCCGAGGATCGCCAGGCCATGGTCGAGGCGGCGCTGGCCGCACGGCTCGCCACCGTGCTCGGCACCAGTGCCGAAACGCTCGATACCGGCCAGCCGCTGGCCGAACTCGGGCTCGATTCGCTCATGGCCGTCGAACTCAGCTGCCTGATCGAGGACGATCTGGGCGTGAAGACACCTGCGATAGAATTGACCCAGAGCCCGTCGCTCTCCAAGCTGGCGGAGCGGTTGCTGCCCGCGATCGCACCCTGACCCATCCAGGGCTCCGCAGACGAGCCTTTTCCCAAGCCGGAGAGAGACGCCGATGTTCGAACCCCGCAACCCCGCTTTCGCCGAAGCCGCCCGTGCCATCTTCGGTCAGGCCGGTTTCATCACCGATCTCGGCATCGAGCCGGTGGTGGTCGAGCCGGGGCTGGTCGAAAGCCGTGTGACCATCCATCCGCGGCACATGCAGCATGACGGCGTGATCCATGCCGGCGTGCAGATGACCATCGCCGACCACACCGCAGGGGCGGCGGCCTTCACCACCATCGCCGCCGATGAATTCGTGCTGACCACCAGCTTCACCACCAGCCTGCTGAAGGCGGCGCTGGGCACGGAGCTGCGCTGCCGGGCGACGGTGCTGCAGGCGGGGCGCCGGCTGGTGGTGTGCGAATCCGAAGTCTTCGCCGTCAGGGACGACACGCCGGTGCGGGTGTCCAAGGCGGTGGTGTCGCTGGCGGTGCTGCAGCGGCGCTGAGCTGCTGCCTGCGGGCCCGCCCGAAAACTGCCGACCGGCGGAGCCGGCGGCCGGAAGGAGGAGATCCCCCATGACCGATTCGCTGTTCGACGATGTCGTGACCCGCATCGGCGAGTATCTGGAAACCGATGTGAGCCACCTCACGCCCGACTCCAAGCTCGCCACCTCGATCGACGGGCTCAACTCGCTCAAGATGTTCGAAATGATCCTCTATCTGGAGGATTGTTTCGGGGTCGAATTCGACGAGGCGGTGATGGATCGGATCGACACCCTGGGCGGGCTCGTCGACCATATCCGTGAACAGCGCGCCGCGGCGGCCTGACGGAGGCAGCCTCAGCCATGAAGCCGATGCGTTGGCCCTGGCGACGGACGGCCGCCGGAGACGACCCGCTGCCGTCCGGCGATCCTGCCCGTATCACGGCCGGGACCCGCGCCGTCGCGGTGACCGGCATCGGCTGCGTCACCGCCTTCGGCCTGGGGCGGGACGTTCTCGACGACGCCCTGGCCGCGGGGCGGGTGGCGGCAGCACCCGTCACCCGGTTCGATCCCGCCCGATTTGCCTGCCGGATCGCGGCCGAAGTGCCGGAACCCTCCCTGCGCTTTGCCCGCGATCATCTTTCGCACGAGCTGGAGCGGATGAGCCTGTTCGTCCGGCTCGCGGTCCATGCGTCCATGGCCGCACTCGGTGCGGATCCGGCCGTGACCGGCCGGCCACGCCTGCCCGAAGGCCGCGGGCTGATCGCCATGGGGGTCGCCATGGGTGGCCTGCCCCATATCGAGCAGGGGGTGCTGAAGCAGGAACGCGCGGGCCCGCGCAAGACCACGCCTTTCCTGATCCCCTCGCTGATCCCGAACATGGCGGCGAGCATGACCGCACTCAGGCTCGGCTTCGAGGGGCCGCAGGTGACGCTGGCCGGTGCCTGCGCCAGCGGCACCCAGGCGATCGGCCATGCGCTTGCCGAACTCCGGGCCGGGCGGATCGACTGGGCGCTGGCCGGCGGATCGGAAGCCGTCACCACCCCCATCACCTGGTCGGGCTTCGAGGCAATGCATGCGCTTTCGCGCGGAGGGGCTGGCGAGGGAGCGGGCGAGGGGCCGGCAGCGCGGCCGTTCGATGGTGCGCGTGACGGCATGATCTGCGGCGAGGCCGCCGCCATGCTGCTGCTGCACCGGGCCGATGCCGGTGACGGCCGGGCGGTGCTGGGCCGCATTCTGGGCTATGCCACCAATTCCGGCGCGCCGGACCTGACCCGCATTCCCGACCGCGAAGGCCTGGCCTGCATGCGCCTGGCGCTGGAGGATGCAGGCGTCGATCCGACCGATCTGGGCGCGGTGATGGCCCAGGCCTCGGGCATGATCACCGGCGATGCGATCGAGGCGGCGGCGATCGCGGAGCTGACCGGCAGCCATCGTCCGCCGGTCACCTCGGTCAAGGGCGCCACCGGCTATGTCTTCGCCGCCAACGGGCCGGTCAGCACAGTGGCGGCGCTGGGCGCCCTGTCACGCGGCCGTCTGCCGCCGGTTGCGGGGTTCCGGGCCCCGTCCGAGGACACCGCCTGTATCGACGTGGTGGCTGGCGCACCGCGGGACATCGATCCCGGCCGGCCGGGGCTGGTCAACAGCTTCGGCTTTGGTGGCATCAATGCCTCGCTGGTGGTCGCCGGATCTGACGTGATCGGCAGATGACGGCCCGGCTCTGAATATCAATTCTTGATGTGGTGCATTTTGGCGCAGAATAGATCTCATTCTTCTGCACATATGTAGTGACTTGAAAGCATGATCAGGCGATGATGGCCGGGATCCATCAACCCGGCCGTCCATCTCTGTCCGATGCCCGGGCTATGCCAACCTGCCGGGCCGGTACCGCCTGCCCGGGACATGCATGAAGGAGGAACGGGGATGGACCCGTTCATCGGAGAGATCCGCATTTTCGCCGGCGGCATACCGCCGACCGGCTGGGCCCCCTGCGAGGGCCAGCTGATGTCGATCCAGCAGCACCAGGATCTCTTTGCGCTTCTGGGCGATCGCTATGGCGGCGACGGCCGGACATATTTCGCGCTGCCGGATCTGCGTGGCCGCACGCCCGTCTGCATCACCAGTCAGCCGGTCCAGGGGGTGAGCTACAAGATCGCCCAGACGGCCGGCGTCGAGGGCGTCCTGCTCGCCGCCTCTGAAATTCCGGCGCACGACCATCCGCTGGTCGCAGTCTCGACCGCGGCCTCTTCGGTCTCACCGTCGGGGGAGGTCTTCGCCTCGACGCAGCCTGCGGTCTATGCCGCGGGTGGCGGCGATACCATTCCCCTTGCCGCCGGGTCCGTCACCTCCGTCGGTGACGCCGGTACGCATGAGAACCGCCAGCCGGGCCTTGCGCTCTTCTATTGCATCGCGACCACCGGCAACTGGCCGCAGCGCAGCTGACGCCGATCGGGAGAGCCTCATGTACAAGTATCTCGGCGAGATCCGGCTCTTCGCCGGCGACGTCGCGCCATCCGGCTGGGCATTCTGCAACGGCCAGGCCATGTCGATGACCGAATATCCCGCACTCTATACCGTGCTGACCACGAAATACGGTGGCGACGGCATCAAGACCTTCAATCTTCCGGATCTACGGGGCCGGATCCCCGTCCATATCGGCCAGGGGCCGGGTGTGGACAGTTACTACCGTCTGGGCCAGACCTTCGGGGAAGAGACGGTGCCCCTGACCACGCAGCAGATCCCGCCGCACAGCCACAGCTTCGAGGTCGCGGCGACCACGGCTGACGCTACGGCGCCCGCCGGTGCAATGCTGGCCGAAGCGCCCGCGCAGTCGGGGTTCACCGGGCTTTATACCGATACACCCCTTCAGCCCGGCACCACCGGTGCCCTGGCGCCCCAGGCGATCGGCAGCACCGGCGGCGGTCAGGCGCATCCGAACGTGATGCCGTCCACCGCGATCAACTACATCATCGCCATCACCGGCAGCATCGCCACCGCGGCGACATCCTGAGCAGGCACCACCATGGCAGATGCTTTCACCGGAGAAATCCGGGTCTACAGCTTCGACTATGCCCCGCAGGACTGGGCCTTCTGCAATGGCGGCAGGCTGCTGATCGATCAGAACAAGGCCCTGTTCTCGGTGATCAAGAGCTATTACGGCCCGGCGGACGGGACGTTTTTCTATCTTCCCAATCTGCAGGGGACCGCGCCGATGGGGGCGGGGCAGGGGACCGGCCTCACCAACCGGACGCTCGGCAGCATGACCGGCACCGTCTCGGTCACGCTGACCACGGCGCAGCTGCCGGCGCATACGCACGGCCTTCAGGTCGATACCTCGACCACGGCCACGATCCAGACCACGCCCACGGCCAATGTCTCGGTCATCGCCACGCCGGTCTCGGGCGATGTCTTCGCGCCCTATGATCAGACGGCGGCCGTGACCCTGGATGCCGGGGCGATCGGCACGACCGGCGGCGGTCAGCCGCACGAGAACCGCTCCCCCCTGCTCGCCCTGAATTTCTGCATCTGCCTCACGGGCGTTTATCCCGGCTCGTAAGGCAAGAATGCCGCCGCCGGAGAGGCCCGGCGGCGGCTCGATCTTCAGTCCTGCCGGACCAGCGGCAGGTAGTGATGGACCTGGCGCATGGCGACCAGATCCTTGCGGCGCACGACATTGGTCGGATAGGGCGAGCCCGGCAGGGTGCCGGTGTCGATGGTGGCGGTGACCAGACCCTCGCCCTCGGGGATGAAGGCCTCGCTGCGGGGGAAGGCGAAGCTGTCGGGGCCGAAGATGCCGCTCTTGCCGGCAAAGCCCCTGGCCTCGTCGATGTGGTTGGCGGCGACCAGCCAGACATTGTTTTCACCCGCCCGCACCCGGAACAGCAGCCAGTGATGCGGATCGGCGCCGGTCGGGATCGGCGGGTTCTGCGCCACCTTGCTGCCCGGATGGCCGAAGGAGATCCGCCCCGCGATGGCGGCCGGTGCTGCGATCACGTCGACCCCGCGCAGTGCCAGGACGCGGCCGGCCTCGGGGAAAGCGAGGTCATGGCCGATCAGCAGGCCGAGCCGCCCGAAGGGCAGGTCGAACACCGCCCAGTCGTCACCGGCCGTCGCCCAGCCGGCCTCGGCGGTGGTGAGGTGGATCTTGCGGTAGCGGCCGACGATGCCCTCGGGGCCGACCAGTACGGCGGTCGAATAGCGGGCCTCGCCCTCCGCCTCGATCAGGCCGGCAACGATATGGAGGCGGTGCCGGATGGCGATGCTGACCAGCCGTGCCACCTCCGGACCGTCGAGGGTGACGGCATTTGCGGGGGCGGTGCCCGTCAGCGCATATTCCGGCAGAACCAGCAGCACCGCGTCCTTGGCCGAAGCCTCGGCCGCATGCCAGGCAGCCCGCTCCAGATTGGCGGCGGTGTCGTTGCCCGGCGTGAACTGTGCGGCCGCAACCTCGAACACGCCGCCCTGGGGCAGGGCGCGGTAGCCATAGAGGCGGAAGAAGTCGAGCGGATTCCACAGGAAGGTGTTGGTCATCAGCTCGGCGTAAAGCTCGGGCCGGCGCTGGGTGAAGACCGGCTCGCCCAGAACCTTGCGCGCCCGGGCGCGGGCCAGGTCGACCGTGCCGTAGACGACGCCGTCGCCGCAGTCGAGCACCGCTTCCATGCTGCCGTCGGGCCCCAGGATGCAGCTGCCGCCCGAGAATTCGACCGTCCGCTCCAGCCCCCAGCGATTGGCCTCGATCACATAGCAGCCGTTCTCGAAGGCGCGGGTGATCCAATAGGGCGCCGGGCAGCGCTCGGCCAGCCAGTTGCTGATATGGCAGATCACATCCGCCCCGCCCAGAGCATCGAGGCGGGCGGTCTCGATGAAATGGATGTCCATGCAGACCAGCATGGCGATGCGGCCGATCGGTGTCTCGAACACCGCATGCTCGTCGCCGGCCACCGCCCATTTGGGCTCGGCGATGTAGGAGTGGCTCTTGCGGTGGCGGCCGATCACGCCGTCGGGGCCGATCAGCACCGCGGTGTTGTGATAGAGGTTCGTTTCAGGATCGACCTCGGGCATGCCGATGACGATGTAGCAGTCATAGGCGTGGGCCAGCACCGCGAAGCGGTCGGTGGTGGGGCCGGGCACCGGCTCGACGAAGGGGGCGACTTCGGCGCGGTCGTACCAGCAATAGCCGGTCGTCCCCATCTCGGGCGTCACGATCAGCTTCGCGCCGCCCTGTGCGGCCGTCTCCACCAGGGCGAGGAGGCGGGTGATGTTGCGCTCCTTCTCGTAGAGCGTCGGCTCGAACTGGACGGCGGCGACCTTGTAGGACGTCTCGGTCATGATGCGGAACTCTCTGTAACCGGAAATTCTGAGGCGGGGGAATGGCCGGGCCGGCCGGTCACACCGCCATGTGGCGGTGGACCAGCTCGTCGGTCAGCGTCTCGATCGGGCCGCCTGCGGCGATGCGGCCCTTTTCGAGCATCACGAAGCCGTGGGCGACCGCGCGGACGAAGTCGATGTTCTGCTCGACCAGGATCACGGTCAGCCCGTGCTCGCGGTTGAGCCTGGCGATCACCGCGTGGATCTCTTCCACGATCGAGGGCTGGATGCCCTCGCTCGGCTCGTCGAGCAGCAGCAGCTTGGGGTTGGCGGCCAGCGCCCGGGCGATGGCGAGCTGCTGCTGCTGCCCGCCCGAGAGCACGCCGCCGCGGCGGTCGTAATTCTCGGGCAGATAGGGAAACAGCTCGGGCACCAGTGCCGGCACCTCGATGCGGCCGTCGGTGCGGGCGAAGGCGCCCATCAGGATGTTTTCGTGGATGGTGAAGTCGGGAATGATCTCGCGGCCCTGGGGCACGTAGCCGATCCCGGCCCGCGCCCGGCGGAAGGTCGGCTCGTGGCCGATCTCGGTACCGTCGAGCCGGATGCTGCCCGACATGCGGTCGGTGAGGCCCATGATGGTCTTCATGAGCGTGGTCTTGCCGGTGCCATTGCGGCCCAGCACCGCGGTGATCCGGCCGGCGGGCGCTTCCAGCGCCACGCCCTGCAGCACATGGCTGCGGCCGTAATAGCTGTCGATCGCGGACATCTGCAGCATCAGCCGATCCCCTTCGTGCCGAGATAGGCGGCGCGCACATCCGCATTGGTCTCGATCTCGGCGACCGTGCCCTCGGCCAGAACCCGGCCCAGATGCAGCACGGTGATCCGGGTCGCGATCTCGCGGACGAAGGCCATGTCGTGCTCGACCACCAGCAGGGTGTGGCTGCCCTTGAGGTCGTTGATGATCCGCGCGGTCTTGAGCGTCTCGGCCTGGGTCATGCCCGCGGTCGGCTCGTCGAGCAGGATCACCCGCGGGCTGCGCACCACCAGCAGACCCAGCTCCAGCCACTGGGTCTGGCCGTGGCTGAGGAAACCCGCGACGGTCTCGGCCTCTTGTGCAAGGCCGGTCAGCTCCAGCACCTCGTCCACCCGCCTTCGGCCTGCCGCATCCAGGCCGAAGCCCAGATTGGCGCGGACGCTGGGGGCGCGGAAGGCGGCGACCTCCAGATTGCGGCGCACGGTCAATTCGCGGAACACGCTCGGGATCTGGAACTTGCGCCCCAGCCCGGCGCGGGCGATGCGGTGTTCGGGCCAGTTGGTGATCTCGGTGTCGTGCAGATGCACGCGGCCACGGCTCGCCCGGGTGCGGCCCGAGATCAGGTCCATCAGCGTGGTCTTGCCGGCGCCGTTGGCGCCGAGCAGCACCCTGAGTTCGCCGTCGGCCACCGTGAGGTTCACCTCGTCCACGGCCCTGAAGCCGCCGAAGGAGACGCCGAGCCCGTCGAGGGTCAGGGCGATGCCGTGTCTGGTTCCGGCTGTCATTTCCGGCCCTCCGCCTTGCGGGTCGCACCGCTCACCCGGTCGATCAGGTCATGGGCGAGGCCGCCCAGGCCGCGCGGCATGAACAGCACCACCAGGACGAAGATCAGCCCGATCACCGCTTTCCACGCCTCGACCAGGGCTTCGGTCTCGCTGGCGCCGGCCTCGATCATGTTGATGAGGATGGCGCCGATGCAGGCGCCGAGCAGGCTGGATCGGCCGCCGACCGCCGCCCAGACCACCATGGTGATCGAGAAGGCGAGGTCCATGAAGGTGGGGGAGGCGAACTCCGCCACCACGACGTAGAGCATGCCGGCAAGCCCGGCGATTCCGGCCGAGACCGCAAAGAAGAAGATCTGATAGGCCGGCACGTCGAAGCCCAGATAGCGGGCGCGGGTGGCATCGTCGCGGATCGCCTGCAGCACCAGGCCGGCGCGGGTTTCAACCAGCAGCCGGGTGGCGGCCAGCACCAGAAGCAGGGTGATCGCGACCAGATAATAGGTGGCCTGCGAATAGGGATCGAATTCGAAGCCGCCGATGGTGAGCCAGCCGAGATCGGTCAGACCGTTGAAACCGTTGGTGAAGGGCTGGGCGTCGATGACCAGCAGGCGGACCAGCAGCACCAGCGCAAGCGTGATGATCGAGACGAACACCCCGGCGATGCGCTTGCGGAACACCACCATCCCCAGCAGGAAGGCGACCGTCACCGGCAGGGCCAGCCCCATGAAGATGCCGAAGCCCTGAGAGATGAAGGGCTTCCACAGGAAGGACGAACCTGTGATGCAGCAGAGATCCGTGGGCGCGCCCGGCTCGGCATTCCAGAGCATGAAGTCGGGCACCGGCGTGTCCGAGCCCTGGGCAAGGCTGGTCGGGCTTGCGAGCTTCAGCGACATGGCGAGCATATAGGCGCCGAAGCCGAAGAACAGGCCCTGTCCGAGATTGAGGATGCCGGCATAGCCCCAGGAGAGCGAGATGGCCACACCCAGCATGCCGAAGACCAGATACTTCGCCATGCGGTTCAGCCAGAAATCGTCCAGGAAGGCCGGGGCCACCAGAACCAGGCCGGCGAAGGCCAGATAGGCGAGGAGGGTGGTGGTGGTCGAGAGACGCATCCGCATGGCTCAGCGCCCCTTGAAGGAAAACAGGCCGGCCGGCTTCACGATGATGATCAGGATCACCACCCCGAAGACGATGGCACGTGCCAGAATGTCGTTGGTGACCGCGGCCGCGACCGCGTTGATCTCGCCCAGCATGCCGGCCGAGAGCACCGAGCCCAGCAGGCTGCCGACGCCGCCCGCCACCACGACCAGGAAGCCGTCGACCACCATGGAGCTGCCCATGTCGGGGAAGACGGTCTTGAAGCCCGACATCATCACGCCTGCGACCCCGGCGAGGCCCGAGCCGAAGGCGAAGGTCAGCGCATTGACCCGGGCGACGTCGATGCCCGAGGCGGCGGCCATGCGCGGGTTGCGGATGATCGCCCGGACCTGCATACCGATGCGGGTGCGGTACATGATCGCCCAGGTGAGCAGGGTCAGCACCAGGGTGACCGCCACGATGAACACCCGGTAGGCGTTGATCGAGCTGCCGGCGATGGTGATCGTGGTCTGCAGGATCTGGGGGACGGCGACATTCTGCAGGCCGGAGCCCAGGCCCTGGATGTGGATGCCGAAGAAGCTGAGGCCGAATTCCAGACGCACCGCCTGCTGCAGCAGGATCGCGATGCCCCAGGTGGCGAGCAGGGTGTCGAGCAGCCGGCCATAGAGCCGGCGCACGACCACCCGCTCGATCGCCCAGCCGATGGCCGCAGCCGAGAGGAAGCCGAGCGGCAGGGCCGCGAACAGGCCCAGATCCAGCCAGATGCCGGAGAGCACGGCGGTATAGGCGCCGATCATCACAAGTTCGCCATGGGCCATGTTGATGACCCCCATGGCGCCGTAGGTGATGGCGAGGCCGAGTGCGACCAGCAGCAGGATCGAGCCCAGGCTGAGGCCGATGAAGAGGATGTCGAGCATGTGGGACGGACTCCACCCGTTGTCGGCCGCCGCAAAGACCCCGTAAGACAGGGGCGAAAGGCCGGAACCTTCGCGGCGGCCGGAATTGGGCGTCAGCCCTTCAGCTTGGCGCTGTCGAGGCCCTTGGCGGTGCAGAACAGGTTGTCCGCGGTCTCGCCATAGGCGGCATAGGGCAGCGGGCGGATCGGCTCGGGATAGGCGTTGACCACCTTGCTCTGGCCGTCGGCCTGCCACTGGCCGATGCGCGGGGTCAGATAGGCGTGCAGATTGTCGCCATCGATGGTGACCTTGCCGCCCGGCGCGTCGTAGCTCTGGCCGCCGATCGCGGCGCGGATGTCGTCGGCCTTGACCGACCCCGCCTTCTCGGCCGCCTGCTTCCACAGGAAGACCTGGAAATAGGCGGCTTCGAGCGAGTGGTAGGTCAGCGCCGCCGGATCCTTCACGAAGGCGCGGTAGCGCTCGATGAAGGCCTTGTTGGCGGGGGTGTCGAGCGACATGAAATAGGGGAAGGAGGTGTAGCTGCCGGCGGCGTATTCCGCGCCCATGGCCGCGATCTCGATCTCGGAGGTCACGGTCGCGCAGATCGGCACATCGGCCTGGGACATGCCCTGGTTCTTGTATTCGCGATAGAAGGCGACGATCGAGTCGCCGACCACGTTCGAGAGCACCACATCCGCGCCGGATTCCTTGATCTTGCGGACCATGGTCGCCCATTCGGAATGGCCGAGTTCCAGATACTCGTCCGCCACCCATTCGGCGCCGGCCTCTTCGATCAGCTTCTTGCTGACCTTGGCCATCTCACGCGGGTAGACGTAGTTCGAGCCGACGATGAAGAACTTCTTCTTGCCCAGCGTCTTGACGATCCAGGGAATGTAGTTGCCCAGCTGCTGGTTGGGCACCGCGCCGGTATAGACCACATTCTTCGAGCACTCGAAGCCCTCGTAATGGGTCTGGTAGAACAGCATGCCGTCGCGGCGCTCGAACAGCGGCAGCACCGCCTTGCGGCTGGCCGAGGTGTGGCAGCCGAAGACCGCGTTCACGCGGTCGCGGACCAGCAGCTTCGAGGCCTTCTCGCTGAAGGTCTTGGGGTCCGAGGCGCCGTCCTCGACGATCACCTCGACCTGACGGCCGAGCACGCCGCCCTGGGCGTTGACCTCCGAGACCGCCATCATCACGGCATCGGCCAGCATCTTCTCGACGATCGAGAGACCACCGGTCTGGGAATAGAGCGCGCCGACCGTGATCGTGTCGGCGGCAAGCGCCCGGCCGATCAGCGAGGGGGCGGCCACGGCGGCAAGTGAGGCGGCAGCGGTGGATTTCAGCAGCGAGCGTCGGGTGATGCTCATGGGGTCGGTCTCCCGATGACGGTGAGGTGAAGCCTCGGGCGTTTTCGCCCGTGATGTTTGGCGCACGCGGCGCAGGTCGGAGCCGTTCAGAAAGGGCCGGAAGACCGGGGGTGTCCGGTCGGCATCCGGGGGGAGGAAGGCCGTCGGTGGAGGGATTTCACGCCTGTCGGACAGAGCATGAGGCGCACTTCTCCCGTTCTGCGTTCAAGTAGAACGCAGTGGGTTCTGCCTCGTTTTCTGGTCGAGGGTGAGTGCCGACAGCCCTGTCGGCATGGGCATAAAAAAACCTCGCAGACCCCGGAAGGCGGGGTTGCGAGGCATCCTTGCCACGTGCCGGTCGAACATCCCCGTTCTTCCGGCGGCAGCACGGCGTGGCCTGAATTTATACCGGGTGACCCGATTTCAGAGGACGCCGACTGCTGCTCAGATCTTGAGCATGCGCGAATGTTAATCAGCTTTGCGGGGCAGGGTCAAGAGGTCCTCGGTCTTCACGATCGCGGCCGCGATCTCTTCCATCGGCACGCGGCGCGCCATGGCCTGGCGGCGGATGAACTGATGCGCCTCGTTCTCGCTCAGGCTCTTCGATGCCATCAGGATCGCCTTGGCGCGGGCGAGCGTCTGTTCGCCGACCATCTTGCGGCGCAGCTTGCGGCTCTCTTTCAGCAGCCGCTGGCGTTCCAGCCACAGGCTGCGGGCGATGGCGAGGTTGGTGAGCAGGCCGAAGGGTTTGAGCGGCTTTTCCAGCACCGCGAAGGCACCGCTCTCCAGCACGATCTGCAGCGTGCCCGGATCCTCGTAGCCGACGATGGCGATGATCGTCGGCGGCACGGGCCCCATGGATTTCAGCAGGCGCTCGATCCCGGCCCGGTACTCTACCGCGATGGTCAGCAGCACCACTTCGGCATTGGCCGGCAGTTCCGCCGGCACCGGCCAGAGCGTCGTGACCATGCAGCCGATGCGGCGGAGATGATCGACCAGGAAGGCGCCCTCCTCGTCCGGCGGATGGACCACCAGAACCTTGAGGCCGAGAAGATCACGCAGCAGGGCGACCGACACGTGGGGGCGCTCCCGTGAAGGAGGGTCAGAGGCCTGCCACCGGCAGGCCATCGGCCGCCGGGGCGTCGAGACGATATTCCAGCATGTACGGATCCGGGCGGACCCGGGTCTTCGGGTCATAGACCAGATCGAACTGACCCGCCGCCGTCACCCTGCCGACCTTGGGCCAGAGATGGGTGTGGTTGTTGTCGCGCTCGATCCGGATCCGGCCCTGCGGGGCGTCCACCTCGACCTCGTAGAGCTGGGGCAGCAGATCCTGCGCCCGGTCGCTTTCGGCCCGGGCGAGGGCGGCTGCATAGAGATGGACCTGGAAATACGCCGCTTCGGCCGCCGCCGCAATCACCGCATCGGCGCCGAAGCGGCGTCGGAAGGCCGCCACGAACCGGTGGTTGGCGGGGGTGTCGATCGCGGCGAAATAGGGCGAGACGCCGATATGGCCCTCGGCGATGCCCGGGCTCATCTGGGCGATTTCGGCCTCGCTGGTCGACTGGCTGGCGATGGGCATGGTTGCCGGGTCGAAGCCGGCGGCACGATAGGCTTCGTAGAACCGGGCGATGCCGTCGCCGACGACGGTCGAATAGATCACGTCCGGCCGCGTGCGCCGGATCTGGCCGATGACCTCGTCCATGTCGATCTCGTCCACCGCCAGCGGCACATACATCTCGTGCAGCACGGTGCCGCCGGATTGCAGATAGAGATCGGCGATGATCCGGTTGGATTCATAAGGGTAGACATAGTTCGACCCCACGATGAACAGCCGCTTGCCGTAATGGGCGGTCAGATAATTCACCAGCTGGACCGAGTTCTGGTTGGGGCAGGCGCCGGTATAGATGCAGCTGCGGGAATATTCGAAGCCCTCGTAGAGGGTGGGGTAGAACAGCAGCGCCTTGCGCGCCTCCACCACCGGCAGCACGGCCTTGCGGGTGCTGGACATGTAGCAGCCGAAGATGACCGGCACCCGTTCCACATCCAGCAGGTGTTCCGCCTGATCGCGATAGAGCCGGGGCGTCGAGGCGGGGTCCAGGACCACCGGCTCGATCTGCCGGCCCGCAATGCCGCCGGCCGCGTTGATCTCTTCGATCGCGAGCAGCGTGCCATGGCGCTGGGTGCGTTCCACCGCGGCGGTGACGCCGGTGTCGGAGAACAGCACGCCCACGCGCCAGCTATCCGGTATCGATCTCTTGCCCATGGCCCTGCACATAAAAAAAGCCCCCGGCCGGCACGAGATGCCGACGGGAGCTGCCCTGCTCACAATCACATGGCGGAGCACGCCCGCCTGTCCGAACAGGCTACGCCCAATGACGGTGCGTTGCAACATGATCGGCGGTGCCCCCGCATGGCAGCCATGCGGGGCGGACCGCATCGCGGGCTCGACAGCGGCCCCCCGGCGCCGGTCATAATCCGCCCAATGAAACGCGCGCGGCAGTGCACCGGCGCGCCTGGGTGTGGGAGGCCGGATCATGAGTGCGCGCGACCCTGCAATGCCGGACGAGGACCGGATCCCCTTGCGGGCGGCCGCGGCGGCCTTCGCCTCGGTGCTGATCGGCCTGGGGCTGGCCCGCTTCGCCTATACGCCGATGATCCCGGCCCTGGTCGAGGGCGGCTGGTATGACGGCGCGGCAGCGGCCAGCCTGGGGGCGGTCAATCTGGGCGGTTATCTGGCCGGGGCCCTGGCTGCGGCACCTCTGGCGCGCCGCATTCCGGTGGCGACGCTGATCCGGATTGCGATTGCGCTCACCGTCATCTCGTTCGCCGCCTCTGCGGTGCATCTGGGCTATGGCTGGCTGGCGGTCTGGCGCGCGACCGGCGGCATCACCGGCGCCATTCTGATGATCGTCGCGGTGCCGGCGGCGCTGTCGGCGACACCGATCCGGCGGCGCGGCCGGGTGGCCGGGCTGGTCTTCACCGGTGTGGGCCTGGGCGTGGTGGTTTCGGGCCAGCTGGTGCCGATCGCAGCCGGTTTCGGCGTGGTCGAGGCCTGGGCCATGCTCACCGTCTTCGCCCTGGTGCTGGGCGTTGTCGGCTGGAACGGCTGGCCGCGCGAGGCATCGGGGCCGGCGGTCGGGGGCGGCCATCTTGGCGTGCCGCCGGCCGCCACCGGTGCGGCGCTGGCGCTGATCGGCCTTGCCTATGCGCTCGATGCCTTCGGCTTCGTGCCCCATACCCTGTTCTGGGCAGATTACGTCGCCCGCACCCTGGGCCTCGGCCTTGCGGCCGCCGGCGCGTCCTGGAGTCTGTTCGGCCTGGGCGCCGCTTTCGGGCCGATCACCGTCGGGCTGGTCGCCGAGCGGATCGGCTTCGGGCGCACTCTTGTCGGTGGCCTCATGCTTAAGGGTACCGCCATCGGCCTCGCCGCCTTCACCACCGCCCCCTGGGCATTGGCGGCGAGTGCCGCGGTGGTCGGGCTGCTGACGCCGGGCATGGGGACGATGGTCGCCGGGCGGATCACCGAGATCGCGAGCCCGCATCGCCAGCGCCAGGCCTGGGCGGCGATGACCGTGAGCTTCGCGGTGGCGCAGAGCCTTTCGGGCTTTGCGATGACGGAATGGTACGCGGTGTCCGGCGAGCACCGGCCGCTGTTCATCGCGGGCGCCGTGGCGCTGTTCCTGGGGGCGATCGCGGCGGCGCTGACGCTGCGCCGACGCTGAGCCCTGCGGCTCAGGTCAGGAAGTGCACCAGGGCGTAGACCAGCGCCTTGAACAGGGCGACCACGACGGCGGCAGCCAGGGCGCAGCTGAGCAGGCCCAGCACATAGCCGATCAGCACCGTCAGCCCGTCGCGCTCGATGAGGCCGAGGGCGATCACCGAGATTGCGATCGCCGGCGGGTTGTTGCCGAAGGGGATGGGCAGCACCAGCACGATCGACAGGATCACCATGATCACGCCGAGCAGCCGTTCGGCCTTGCCCTCGATCACCCAGGCGCAGCGCGGCTTCAGCAGGCGCTCCACCTTTTCGAGCCAGGGCAGGGCCTTGTTGAAGACCATCATGAAGTCGGTCTTGCGGAACGACCGGCGGGCCAGGAACGCGGGCAGCCAGGGGCTGCGCTGGCCGAGCATCAGGCCGATGGCGAAGGGAACGATCGGCGCGCCCAGCACGGCCGAGAGGCCGGGAATGCCCAGCGGCAGACAGTTGGGCAGGGCGAAGAGCAGGATGAGGGCGGCGAAGGCGCGATCGCCCATCACCGTGGTCAGATCGTGCAGGCTGATACGCTCACCGGGCCAGTCCCGGATCAGCCGCTTCAGAACGTCCGACGTCCGTTCAGGACGAGGCGGATGCCCGCCGCTGGAGGCGGCATCCTCGTGGAGCGTCATCATCCCATCCGTCACGCGGCTCGTTCCGTTCCTGTATGGCCCGCTTCCGGCCCGGAAGCTGTTGCCTGCGGCCGCCATTCTGTCGGGCGGTCCTCCCCCCGGATCGTCCGTCGGGCGATCCACGGGTCAAGCATGCGGCCTGCATATTAACCAATGCTTTCGGACGGAGGGAGGCGCAGAATTTCATAAAATTTGCATGTCGGCCTCTCGTCATCCGGAAAGACGATGTCCATGTGACACGCTCGTGCCGCCCGGCATGCCGTGGCCGGTTGCAAGCAGGCGGGCAGCGGCGGTACCGTCGGTCTGCCCATCCCGAAACCGAGGCTCGGACCGCCCATGATCCGGACGCGTTTCCGCACCGCTCTATTCATCGCTGCGGTCGCGGCCGCGCTTGTGCCCCTGCTTCGGCCGTCTGCGGCCCGCGCACACCCGCATGTCTGGGTCACGGCCGAGGCGACGCCCGAGACGGTCGACGACAAGGTGACGGCGATCCAGCTGAGCTGGACCTTCGACCCGATGCTGAGCGCGGTTCTGATCCAGGATTTCGACGGGAATGCCGACGGCCGCTACGATGCTGCCGAACAGGCGGCCCTGACGGCCGAACTGCTGAAGAACATGTCGGACTACGGCTATTTCACCCATGTCCAGGTCGACGCTTCTTTCGTCGAGCTGGCCGGGGTCGACGGCATGGCCGCCGCGATCGGCGACAAGGTCGTGACCATGACGTTCCGCGCCCGCCTGAAAGAGCCGGTCGACCCGCGAAAACACCGCATCACCCTCGGGGTCTATGATCCGGAATACTACATCGCCTTCGACCTGCCGGCCGGGTCGCTGCACCTCAACGCGCCGCCGCTCGACCTCTGCCGCCCGGTCGCGCGTGAGGACACGCTCAACCCCATCTATTTCGGCTATGTGAACCCCGAGGTGATCGATGTCGTCTGCCCTGCGCGCTGACCGGATGCGGAGGATCCGGGCGGCGGTGCTCGCCTGTGTCGCGACCCTGCTGCCGGCCTTCCTGCCGACTCTGGCCCTGGCCTCCAGCTATCTGGGGCGCGGCGGCGGGGCGCCCCCGCCGCCGGCACCGGTGACCGAGGCGGCGGTCGGGGCCGGCATTCTGGGCCCGGTGCTGATGCAGATCATCACCTGGCAGGGCGAACTCAATGCGCTGATCTCGGGCCGGCTGGGCGAGGCGGTGCGCGAGGGCACCATCCTGCCCGCCCTGACCGTGATCGGCCTCGCCTTCGTCTACGGTCTGCTGCACGCGGCCGGCCCCGGTCATGGCAAGGTGGCGGTGGCGGGCTATCTGGCCGGCCGGCCGGCCGATGCACGAACCAGCATGGTGATGGGCGTCGCCATCAGCCTGATGCAGGGGGCGGTGGCCATTCTGGTGATCGGCGGCCTTGCCCTGATTCTGGGGCGGCAGGGGCTGGGGCGGATGACCGATCCGCTGGCGCTGGAACTGGCGAGCTATGCCCTGATCGCGACGATGGGCGGCTGGATGATCGTGAACCTGCTGCGCGGTCGCGCCGCCTGCGGCCATGATCACGGGCACCACGATCATGGGCACCACGACCATGATGATCACGCCCATCACGACCATGGCCATCACGACCATGGGCACGACCAGTCTTCCGGGTGCCATGCCTGCGGCCACGATCATCATCATGATCACCACGATCACGGCCACCACGCCCCACCGGCCCGGCGTCACCCCGATGCCTTCTGGGGCATGATTGTCGCGGCCGGCATCCGCCCCTGTTCCGGAGCGATTCTGCTGCTGCTGTTTTCGATGAGCCAGGGCGCCTTCCTGCTGGGGGTCACGGGCGTCGTGGCGATGAGCCTGGGCTCGGCCATCACCGTCGTGCTGATCGGTCTGGGCGTGGTCGGGGTCCGGCGGTCGCTGGTGGCGTTGGCTGCCGGCGGCGGGTCGCGCACCGCCCGTCTGCTGGATCGTGGCCTGGGCTTTCTGGCGCCGGGCATGATCATGGTCTTCGGTCTGTTGATGGCCTGGGCGACCTGGATCCGCATCTCTGCGGGCATCTGAAAGCCGATACCAGCAGGGGATGCATACTGCAGCTATTTAGTCGCCTCATGGTCGACAAGTGCAGATGATTAGCCTAGTCTGAATGCGTCCGGCGTTTTCGCCACCATGGTGGGACATGCCTGCGCATGAAGACGGACCCGACACTGCCAGAAGATCCGGGCCTGTTTGCCGATATTGTCGATGCCACCCATGATGCGATCGTGGTCATCGACGAACGCGGGATCATCAGACTCGTCAATCGGGCGACGGAGTTGATCTTCGGTTATGCATCGGACGAGCTGGTCGGCAGCAATGTCAGCCTGCTGATGCGGTCAGAGGAAGCCGAGGCCCATGACGGCTATCTGGCCGCTGCCGACAGCGATCTGCGCCGCCGGATCGTCGGCCGCGGCCGCCAGCTGCTCGGCCGGCGGCGTGACGGATCCCTGGTGCCGATCGATCTGGTGGTCAGCATGCTGCCGCGGCCGGGCGGGACCCGGTTCTATATCGGCACAATCCGCGACCTCTCGGACCGGAAACTTGCCGAGGAAAGCCTGCGTCTCGGTTTCGAGAGCAGCGGCGTGGGCCAGGCGATGATGTCCCCCGACGGCCGCCTGCTTCGGGTGAACGGTGCGCTGGCCAGGAGTCTCGGGTATGAACAGGGCCGGCTGATCGGCGGCGATGTCCGCGCGATCCTGCATCCCGATGATGTCGACGCCGCGCATGAATGGCTTGCAGCCATGCGCGAGGGCGGGCGATTGCGGGACGGCATGCGGCTCTGCCGTCATGCCGACGGGCGCAAGGTCTGGTTCCGGGTTGCGGGTGCGGTCATCCGGGACGGCAAGGGCCACCACGCGCATTGCATCGTTCAGTTCGCCGACGTGACGCCCCTGGTCGAAGCCGAGCACCGGCTGACCATGGCACTGGCCGCGGCCGAGACCGCGAGTGCGGCCAAGACGGCCTTCCTTGCCCATATGAACCACGAGCTGCGCACGCCGCTGAATGCGGTGATCGGTTTCGCCGAACTGCTGATCGCAGGCCTCCATGGCGTGTTGCCGCCCCGGCAGCGCGACTATGTGGAGGGCATCCATCAGGCGGGCTGCCGGCTGCTCGCGATCGTGGACGACATCCTCGACCTCACCCGGCTGGACGATCCGTCGATGCTGGAGACCCAGGACGTCGATGTGAGCGGGGTGGTGCGCAAGGGCCTGGAACGGGCGGCCGTGGCCGAGGGGCGGGCGGATGTGGTCGTCACCGTCACCATCGATCAGGGCGTGACCCTGTCGGGCGATTCCGCGGCGACGGTCCGGATCATCGCCAATCTCGCCTCCAATGCGATCAAGTTCTCAGGCCCCGGTGGGCGGGTCGCCATCGAAGCCAGCCGCTATGACGGCGATGCCGGTCATGGGGTGATCATCCGGGTTCGGGACGAAGGGCCCGGCATGCCGGCGGGGCTCGCCGCGGATGTTGGCCGGCCGTTCGAGACCGGCGGCGGGGTTCTGTCGCGCAATCATGGCGGCGCCGGGCTGGGCCTCGCCATCGTGCGCCGGCTGGTGATGCTGATGGGGGGCATGATCTCGGTCGATACCAGCGCCGGCAGCGGCACCACCGTCGTCGTCGATCTGCCGGACCGGCAGCGGGTGGGGCAGGTCGCCTGATCCATGGCCGGCCGGCATGCGTAAGACGACAGGCGTCATACCCCTTGCCGGAGGCTTCCCCATGCATGCGCCTGGCGTCTTCCGTCTGTGTTCCCTGGCCTCGCTGGCCCTGATCCTGGTCGCGGCCGTTTTGCGTCCGGCTCAGGCAGAGGAGACGGGCCGCGTGGTCGAGCTTCTGGATCTTCCCCGCCATGCCGCGCTGATGCGCCATGCCACGGCCCCGGGCACCGGCGACCCCGACCATTTCCGCCTGGACGATTGCACCACCCAGCGCAACCTGTCCGAGGCGGGGCGTGCCGAGGCGCGCGAGACCGGCCGTCTGCTTCGGGCAGCGGGGTTGGCCGATGCCCTCGTGCTCACCAGCCGCTGGTGCCGGGCGACCGACACCGCCCGCGAACTGGATCTGGGCGAGGTGGATCCGTTTCCGCCGCTCGACAGTTTTTTCCGCGACCGCAGTCGCGAAGATGCGGCGCGGCGCGATATCCTGGCCCGGATCGCCGAGCGCAAGGCCGGCGATCCGCCGCTGATCATGGTCAGCCACCAGGTCAACATCACCGCCGTCACCGGCATCTTCCCGGCATCGGGAGAGATCGTCGTGGTCGAAGTGCTGCCGGACGGAACCGCCGCGGTGCGGGCGCGGCTCTCCCCTTGACCGCCCGGCCGGCGTCTCCCCCCTCGGAACCATCAGGATGCTACCCATGACCTCCCCTTCTGCCGGCCTCCCCCGCACCGCCCGTCCGCCCGTCTTCTCAGGGCGGTCGCTGCTGGTGCTGCTGGGGTTCCTCGCGCTCTCTGCCGTGGTCTCGGGGCTTGGCGGTGCGGTCACCACACCCGAAATCGACGGCTGGTACCGCACCCTTCCCAAGCCCGGTTTCACCCCGCCCGACTGGGTTTTCGCGCCGGTCTGGACCACGCTCTATATCCTGATGGCGGTGGCGGCCTGGCGGGTCTGGCGCAAGGCCGGCATAGCCGGGGCACGGGGGGCGCTTGGTCTGCATCTCGTGCAACTGGCGCTCAACCTCGCCTGGTCGGTACTGTTCTTCGGCCTGCACCAGGTCGGGCTGGCGCTGGTCGACATCCTGGTGCTGCTGGTGGCCGTCACGGCGACCGCGATCGCCTTCGGCCGTCATGATCGTGTGGCGGGGCTGCTTATGCTGCCCTATCTCGCCTGGGGGGCCTTTGCCACCGCACTCAATGCCTCGATCTGGCTCAATCTCAGCCCCGGAATGTGACGAAGCGCACAGAAGGGCCGGGTTCGGGCTTGCATGGATCGGGCAGGTGGTCCCCGTTTCCGGTGCATAGACGCAAGGCCCGCGCCTCCGTAGATTGCGGCATCTCCGACTTGCTGCTTTGCGGAAACCTGCCCCTGCCATGCAGACCGGACCTGCCATCTCCCACGATCCGGCGCTGTTCGCGGATATCGTGGATGCCACGCATGATGCGATCGTGGTGATCGATGATCACGGCATCGTGCAGTTCGCCAACCGTGCCACCGAACTGATCTTCGGCTACAGCCCGGCCGAGCTGGTCGGGCAAAGCGTCAATCTGCTGATGCGGCCCGAAGAGGCGGCGGGCCATGACCGCCATCTGCGCACGGCCGATCCCGACATTCGCCAGCGGATCATCGGCCGGGGCCGGCAATTGACCGGCCGCCGCCGCGACGGCACGCCGGTGCCGATTGATCTGGTCGTCAGCATGCTGACCCGCAGCGACGATGTCCGGCTTTATATCGGCACGATCCGTGACCTGTCGGACCGGCGGCTGGCGGAAGAAAGCCTCAGGCTGTCTTTCGAAAGCACCGGCGTCGGTCAGGCCGTGGTCGGGCTCGACGGGCGGATGCTGCGGGTCAATCTGGCGCTGGCGCGCAGCCTGGGCCGCGAGGCGGCAGCCCTGGCCGGGGCGGATTTCCGCAGCCTGATCCATCCCGACGACCTGGCGGCCGCGGAACGCTGGCTGGCCGCCGCCCGGGTCGACGGCCGGCCGCTCGACGGCATGCGCCGCTATATTCATGCCGAAGGCCATGTCGTCTGGTTCCGGGTGGCCGGCGCCGTGATCCGCGATGCCGACGGCAATCCCGCCCATTGCATCACCCAGTTCGCCGATGTGACCCCGCTGGTCGAGGCGGAGCGTCGGCTGACCCGGGCGCTCGCCGCCGCCGAGACCGCGAGTGCGGCCAAATCCGCCTTCCTCGCCCATATGAATCACGAGCTGCGCACGCCGCTCAACGCCGTGATCGGTTTTGCCGAACTGCTGATCGAAGGGCTGCACGGGCCATTGCCGCAGCGCCAGCGCGACTATGTCACCGCCATCCATCAGGCCGGGCGGCGGCTGCTCGCTATCGTCGACGACATCCTGGATCTCACCCGCCTCGACGATCCGTCGCTGCTGGCGTCCGAGGCGGTGGATCTGGATCAGATCGTGCGCCAGGGGCTGGATCGGGCGGCAGCGGCCGAGGGCCGGCCCGATGTCACGGTCAAGGTGGCGATCGCCCCCGATGTGGCGCTTGCCGGCGATGCCACGGTGATGGTGCGGATCATCGCCAATCTGGCGTCGAACGCGATCAAGTTCGCGCGGCCCCGGGGCCAGGTCCGCATCGAGGCGATGCCGGGCACGGCCGGGGTGGTGATCCGGGTCGAGGATGACGGTCCCGGTATGCCCGATGCGCTGGCCCGCGACATCGGCCGGCCCTTCGAGACCGGCGGCGGCGTGCTGTCGCGCAACCATGGCGGGGCAGGGCTGGGCCTTGCCATCGTCCGCCGGCTGGTCACGCTGATGGGCGGCCGGATCCGGGTCGAAACCGGCCGCCTGGGCGGTGCCATGGTGATCGTCGACCTGCCGGACCGGCAGATCGACGATCGGGCAGCCTGATCAGAAGAAGGCCTGAATGCCGGTCTGGGCGCGGCCCAGGATCAGGGCATGGATGTCGTGGGTGCCCTCGTAGGTGTTTACGGTTTCCAGGTTCACCAGGTGCCGGATGACGTGGAATTCGTCCGAGATGCCGTTGCCGCCATGCATGTCGCGGGCGAGGCGGGCGATGTCGAGCGCCTTGCCGACATTGTTGCGCTTGAACAGCGAGATCGCCTCGGGCGCCGCCCGTCCCTCGTCCATCAGCCGGCCCAGGCGCAGCACGCCCTGCAGGCCCAGCGTGATCTCGGTCTGCATGTCGGCCAGCTTCTTCTGGATCAGCTGGTTGGCGGCCAGCGGCCGGCCGAACTGCTTGCGGTCGATCACATACTGCCGGGCCTGGTGCCAGCAGAACTCGGCCGCGCCCATCGCCCCCCAGGCGATGCCGTAGCGGGCCTTGTTCAGGCAGCCGAACGGGCCCTTCAGCCCCTTCACGTTCGGCAGCAGGTTTTCCTCGGGCACGAAGACGTCGTCGAGCACGATTTCGCCGGTGATCGAGGCGCGGAGCGACATCTTGCCCTGGATCTTGGGCGTCGAGAACCCGTCCATGCCCCGCTCGACCACGAAGCCGCGGATCACGTCGTCATCGGTCTTGGCCCAGACCACGGCGATATCGGCGATCGGCGAATTGGTGATCCACATCTTGGCGCCGTTCAGCCGCCAGCCGTCATCGACCTTCGTGGCCCGGGTCTTCATGCCGCCCGGATCCGAGCCGTGATCGGGCTCGGTCAGGCCGAAGCAGCCGACCATCTCGCCGGTGGCGAGTTTCGGCAGGTATTTCCGGCGCTGCTCTTCCGAGCCATAGGCATAGATCGGGTGCATGACCAGCGACGACTGCACGCTCATCGCCGAGCGGTAGCCGCTGTCGACCCGCTCCACCTCGCGGGAGATCAGGCCATAGGCGACATGCGAGACGCCCGGGCAGCCGTATTCCTCGGGCAGGGTGGGGCCCAGCAGGCCCAGCGCACCCATCTCGTTCATGATCTCGCGGTCGAAATGCTCACGCCGGGTGCCGTCGATCACCCGGGTCAGCAGCCGGTCGCGGGCGAAGTCGCGGGCTGAGCCGCGGATCATCCGCTCGTCTTCGGTCAGCTGGTCGTCGAACAGCAGCGGGTCGGACCAGTCGAAGGCGGCAGCGGCTTTGGGCGAGGTTTCCATATGGCTCATCGGTGTTCGGGCCTTGTCGCGGGTCTTGTGGAGCGTCTCCTGCCGTCGAATATAAGGAGGCGACAGGGCGGTGTGGCCGAAAAATCGGCCATGTCCGCCTTGCGGAATATATGGCTGCCACGCGGAATAAAATCAGCGGAGACGGAGCATGAGCGAAGCCCTGACCGGCGAGGATCTGGCCCCCTATGGCTGGAACGGGCATGCGCCCGAAGACTGGGCGCCCGATCTGGCGGCGATCAAGCGCGCCGCGGCGGAGCCGGAGATCCTGCCGCTGCTCTCGGCACGCTGGAGCCCGCGGGCCTTTGCCGATGTCGATCTGTCCCTCGACGATCTGGCGCCGGTCTTCGAGGCGGCGCGCTGGGCACCCTCGGCCAATAATCAGCAGCCCTGGGTGTTCGTGGCCGCCAGCCGGTCCGAGGATCCGGAAGGGTTTGAACGCCTGGCGAACTGCCTGCTGCCTGGCAACCGGCGCTGGGCACCCCGGGCGCCGGTGCTGATGCTGGCCGCGGCCCGCACGCTTCGTCCCGACGGCAAGCCGATCGGCACGGCGCTCTACGATCTGGGCCTGGCGGTCGGCATGATGACGGTGCAGGCCACCGCCGAGGGGCTGTGGCTGCACCAGATGGCCGGTTTCGATGCCGGGGTGGCCACCGGCACGCTCAGCCTGCCGGAAGACGTGCAGCCGGTGGCGATGATTGCGATCGGCCCGATCGGCGATGCCGCCGAGCTGCCCGAAGATCTGCGCGGTCGGGAGATCTCGGCGCGGGAGCGCCACCCCCGCGACGCCTTCGTCCACCGCGGCCGCTTCGGCGGCTGAGCCCGAGATTGTCGCGGCCGGCCGGGTCGGGCCGGCCGCGGATGTCTCACTTCAGGATCGGGCAGAGAGCCGGGTCCATCGGCCGGATGACATCGGCCGCCGGCACCCGGTCGAGCACCCTGTAATAGTCCCACGGACCGGTCGATCCGGCGGGGGTCTTCACCTCCACCAGGTGGTAGTCGCGCATCAGCCGGCCGTCCCTGCGGACCTCGGCATCGCTGGTGAAGAAATCATTCACCCGGATCTCGCGCATCTTCGCCGCCACCGCCCGCGGCTCGTCGGTGCCGGCGGCCTCCACCGCCTTCAGATAATGCAGCACCGCCGAATAGGTGCCGGCATGGATCTGGGACGGCATGTTGCCGCCGGTCGCGGCCTCGAAACGTTTCGCGAAGGCGCGGGTGCCGTCATCCATGTCCCAGTAGAAGCCGGTCACCACCTGCAGCCCCTGGGCGACCTCCAGCCCCAGCCCGTGGACGGTGTGCAGATAGAACACCGTCGCCGCCAGCTTCTGCCCGCCCTGGGTGAGGCCGAATTCCGAGGCCTGTTTGATGGTGTTGATGGTATCGACGCCGGCATTGGCGAGCGCCACGATTTTGGCACCCGAGGCCTGGGCCTGCAGCACATACGAGGAATAGTCGGTGGTGCCGATGGGGTGGCGCACGGCCCCCAGAACCTTGCCCCCGGCCGCTTCCACCACCGGGGTCAGTGCCCCTTCCATCGCCTTGGCGAAAGCGTAATCGGCCGAGATGTAGTACCAGCTGTCTCCGCCCTGGGCGACCACGGCCTTGCCGATCGCCTGGGCGATCGAGAAGGTGTCGTAGAGCCAGAGGAAGCCGGTCGCGGCACAATCCTGGCCATAGATCCGGTCATTGGCCGAGCCGACATGAACGACCAGCCGTCCGTCGCTTTTGGCCAGTTCCTGCACGGCCAGCGAGACCGCCGAATTGGCGATGTCGAAGATGCCGTCGACGCCGTCCTGATCATACCAGCGCCGCGCGGTGCCGGCGCCGATATCCGGCTTGTTCTGATGGTCGGCCGCGACGACCTCGATCGGCTTGCCGAGCACCGTGCCGCCGAAATCCTCGATCGCCAGCCGGGCGGCAGCGGCCGAGCCGGGGCCCGAGGTATCGGCATAGGCGCCCGACTGATCGTTCATCACCCCGATCCGCACCACCTCGCCGCTGATCTCTGCCGCTGCCGCCATGCCGGCCGTGCCGCAGATCAGGCCGGCCGCCAGCGCCGTGCCGAGCACACCCCGCTTCACCCGTTCCATCGTCGTCTCCCTCCCTCTGGTCCGGCTCGTGGCCGGGCTCGTTTGCGGGTGAGCTTAGCAGAGCTTCCGACATTAGAAAAACAAGTGTTTGGTAGTTTTGAAGCCGGGCCGCTTTCGGCCTGGACAGGCGGGAAGATGCGGGCCAGAGTCGATGGAATGAACCAAACAATGGTTTGTTTAATTGCCGCCCGCCCGGGTCAGCCCGGCGGGAAGAGCCAGACGGAGGACACGCAGGAGATGACCGTGGTGACGCAGCCGGCCCTCTCTGACCGGACGGGATCCGGGGAGAGCGAGGGTGCCCTGGACCGGCCCGACGACATCCATGTCTATCTGCCCGAGATCTGGGCGGTTCATGCCCGCCATTTCCCCCGGAAGGACGCCATCGTCTGCGGTGCAGACCGGCTCAGCTGGCGCGATTTCGACCAGGCGATGAACCGGCTGGCCAATGCCCTCCATGCCCGCGGGCTCGGCCGCGACGACAAGGTCGCGGTGCTGCTCGGCAACGAGGTCATGACCATCCCGGTGATGTTCGGCGTGGTCAAGGCGCGGGCCTGTCTGGTGCCGCTGTCGGCCATGCTGACGCCCGACCAGCTGGCCCATCTGATCACCGATTCCGGGGCGACCACCCTGATCGTCGCCCCCGGGCTGATCGACCGGATCGCGCCGGTCAGGGAGAGGCTCGACCGGGGGGCGCCGGACCGCTTCGTGGTGCTGGGCCCCGAACAGCCCGGCTGGACCGCTTACGACGCGTTTCTGGGGGAGGCGCCGGCAACCCAGCCGCCCGTGCGCTATGCCCTGGATGACCCGTTCAACATCATCTACAGCTCGGGCACCACGGGCCTGCCCAAGGGCATCGTACAGACCCACCGGGCGCGGCAGCACTGGTCGTTCTCGAACGCGATCGAGATGCGGTTCGACCAGACCTCGCGGGCGCTGACCACCACCGCACTCTATTCCAACGGCACCTGGCTGATGGTGCTGCCGGTGCTGTTCACCGGCGGCACGCTCCATATCCTGCCGCAATTCGACCCGGCGGCCTTCCTTGAGACGGTGGCGCGGGAGCGGATCACCCACACCTTCATGGTGCCGACCCAGTATATCCTGACCCTCGCCTGCCCGGCGCTGGATCGCGCAGACCTCTCCAGCCTGAAGACCATGCTCTCGGCCGGATCCCCCCTCCGGCCCGACACCAAGCAGGCGGTGCTGGCGCGGATGGGGCCGGGGCTTTACGAGCTGTACGGCCTGACCGAAGGCTTCGCGACCATGCTGAAGCCCGAATTCCATGCGACCCGGCTGAGCTCGGTCGGCACGCCGGTACTGGGTTTCGAGGTCCGGATCATCGATGATGAGGGGCGCGAGTTGCCGGCAGGCGAGGCGGGCGAGATCGCCGGTTATGGCGCCGGCATGATGGCCGGCTATCACGGCCGGCCCGAGGCGACCGCCGCCGCGATCTGGCGGGACGAGCGCGGCCGCAGCTTCATCCGCACCGGCGATATCGGCAGGCTGGACGAGGCGGGCTTCCTCTACATCCTCGACCGCAAGAAGGACATGATCGTCTCGGGCGGCTTCAACGTCTTCCCGACCGATGTCGAGACCGTGCTGGGCGGTCATCCCGATGTGCTCGACGTGACGGTGATCGGCGTGCCGCATGAAAAATGGGGCGAGGCGGCGCTGGCGCTGGTGATCCCGCGCGACGGTGCCCGGGTCACGGAGGCCGATCTCAAGGCCTGGGCGAATGACCGGCTGGCAAAGACCCAGCGCCTGGTCGGGGTGGAGTTCCGTGCGGAATTTCCGCGCAACGCGCTCGGCAAGGTGCTGAAGCGCGAGCTGCGCGCGCCCTATTGGGCGGCGGAGGGGCGGGTGATCTGATCGGCGGTCGCCTGCCTGGCCGCGGTTACGCCCGCGCTGGCCGCTGCGATATCTCGAGCGCGAGCATGGCGACCACCACGAAGGCGAGCGAGGCGGCGGGCAGCAGCAGCGGCCCCGCCCCGCCATGCACCGCCACACCCACGCCCGAGCCCAGCGACATGCCGGCATAGAGCGCGGACGCATTGAGCGCGAGGGCGAGGCCGGCGCGATCGCCGGCCAGATCGACCAGGCGCTTCTGCTGCGGGGCCATGAACGACATGGCCGTGATCGCCCAGACCGACATCAGCAGATAGAGCGGAACCAGCCCGCCCGGCACCACCAGTGCCGCGGCGAAGCCCAGACCCAGGGCGGTGAGGGTGATGCGCAGCGTGCCGACGGCGCCGAAACGGCGTTCCAGCACGGCACCCAGCGCATTGCCGATCAGCCCGCCGGCGCCGTAGATGAACATGGCGGTGGGGACCGCGGTTTCGGGCAGGACGCGGCCGCCGGCCTCGGCGACGGCGGTCATCCAGGGGGCGAGCAGGGCGTAGGTGACGAAGATGCCGGACATCTGCATCAGCGGCACCACCAGCGCCATGCCGATCCGCCGGTCGACCATCATGCGCAGCAGCACCCTCGCACCCGAGCGAGAGCCGCGCAGCCCCCCGGGCACGGTCGCGCGCACCGCCAGGGCGACCAGCACCGCAATCGCCGCGATCCCCCAGGTGACGCCGCGCCAGCCGATCGCGATCCCGGCCATGCTGCAGATCGGCACGCCGATCACCACCGCCGCGGTCATGCCGCCGAAGACGGTGGCCAGCGCCGAGGCCCGGCGATCCTCGTCGACCAGAATGGCACCGGTGGCCGAGACGGTCGGGCCGACCAGACCCGCCCCCAGCGCCATCACCGTGCGGCCGGCGACCAGCATTCCGTAGCTTTGCGCCAGCGCACAGAGCACGGCGCCCAGGCACACGCCCGCAAGCCCCATCATCACCATCCGCCGCCGGTCGCGATCGCCGAACAGGATCTGCATGGCGGGTGCGGCCAGCGCATAGGTGATGGCGAAGGCCGTGACCAGCCCGCCCACGGCCGAGGGGGGAAGGCTGAGGTCGGCGGTGAGCGGCTGGGCGAAACCGATCACCGACATGGAGGCGACACCCACGGTGAAATAGCCGCCGGCCAGGGCCAGCAGGGCAGGAAGACGGCGGGTGGCGCGGGTGTGAGGGGGCATGCGGAGGTCCTGTGCGCCCGGGGAGGCGGGGGGCGGGGCGGTTGCGATGGAATGCCGGGAGCGGAGATCGGATGGCTCCGGCCGTTGAAGCTGCCTTCGGTCCTGGCATAATTCAAATCGATGTTTTGTATAGGAAGGATAACCTGCATGGATCTGCCGCGGCATGATCTGGGCCTGCTGCTGTCGCTGGATGTGCTGCTGGCGGAACGCAGCGTCACCCGCGCCGCCCGCCGGCTGGGGATCAGCCAGCCGGCACTCTCCGCCCAGCTCGCCCGGCTGCGCGACCTGTTCGACGACCCGCTGCTGGTCCGGTCTGGCCGCACATTGGTGCCGACCAGCCGCGCCGAGGCGCTGCGCCAGCCGCTCAATCGCCTGCTCGACGAGCTTCAGTCTCTGGTTGCCGCGGAACTGCCTTTCGATCCCATGGCCGGGCCGGTCACGGTGCGGGTGATCGCCACCGACTATATTCATGCCGCGGTGACCGGCCGGCTGGTCGCGGCCTTCGAAGGCCGCGGTGACGGGCCTGTGCCTGACACCCGGGTGATCATGATGGCCCACGACCCGCAGCGCAGCCGTCAGGATCTGGAAGAGGGGCGCGCCGATCTGATGATCGCCTCGGAGCCGCTGCTGCCCCAGGGGGCGATCCGCAGCCGGCTGTTCGACGAACGCTTCGTCGTGGTGCAGCGGCGCGGCCATCCGCGCGGCACCGGCCCCTTCGACCTGGATGAATTCTGCCGCCTGCCGCATGTCCTGGTCTCCCCCGTGGGCGGCGCGCTCCGCGGGGTGACCGACGAGGCGCTGGCGGCCCTGGGGCGAACCCGACGGATCGCGGCCTCGGTGTCGAGTTTCCTGCAACTGCCGCCGCTGCTGGCCCGCAGCGATCTGATCGCGATGGCGCCCGAGCGTCTGGCCATGGCCTGCACCCGCGATCTCGACATCTTCGAGCCGCCCGTGACCGTGCCGGGGTTCACCATCCATCTGGCCTGGCATCCGCGCCGGGACCGCGATCCGAAGATCTGCTGGCTGCGCCGCGAAATCCAGGCGCTGCATCTGTGACCGCTTACGTCCGGCCGTGCTATATCTCCGCCGTCACATTCGTGCAGGAAGGCGGCCCCGTCATGGCGAAATCCGGGAAACCCACGGCATCTACCCGCGCCACCCAGGCCCTCGCCCGGGCCGGCATCGCCTTCGAGACGCTGACCTACGATTATGATCCCGATGCCGGGCGCATCGGCCTGCAGGCGGCCGAGGCGATCGGGGAGCCGCCGCGGCGGGTGCTGAAAACGCTGATGGCCGAGGTCGACGGCCGCGCGGTCTGCGTGGTGGTGCCGTCGGATCACGAGGTGAGCATGAAAAAGCTCGCCCAGGCCTTCGGGGGCAAGGCGGCGGTGATGATGCGCCCGACCGATGCCGAGCGCATCACCGGCTATCATGTCGGCGGCATCAGCCCCTTCGGTCAGAAGAAGCGGGTACCGACCGCGGTCGAGGCGGCGGCGATGGCCGAGCCTTATGTCTTCGTGAATGGCGGCCAGCGCGGGCTTCAGGCGAAGCTCGCACCGGCCGATCTGGTCCGGGCGCTGGGCGCGGTGACCGCGCCGCTGATCGCCTGATCCCGTCAGGCGGATCCGAAGCCCAGCCTGTCGGCCAGGAACCGCCCCGCCTCCATGGCGCCGGCCTGGGAGATGGTGTGGCCGAGCCCGGGCTCGAACCGCGCCTCGACATCCATCCCGGCTTCGGCCAGCCGTTCGGCGGCCAGCCGGCTCTCTTCCGCCGGCACCACCGGATCGGCCAGGCCGTGGATCAGCAGCAGCGGCGTCAGATGCGCCGGCGTCAGCGGATCGGCCGTGCCGAGCCGCCCCGAAAAGGCGACGCCCGCCGCCACTGGCCAGCGGCCGCGGGCGATGCCGTCCAGCAGCATCATCGAGCCCTGCGAGAACCCGACCAGCGCCACCCGGTCCAGCCGGTCGCGAAAGCCCTGCTCCGTCACGATCCGGTCGATCAGCGCATCGAAATCCGCCCGCGCCGCCGCAATCCTGGCCGCCCGGTCAGCGGGCGTGATCGAGCCGATCGAGAACCACTGAAAGCCGGTCGGCGCCTGATCGAAACGATGCGGCGCATCCGGCGACACGAACACCGCCCCCGGCAGCGCCCCCTGCCAGAACTGCCCGAGCGGCTCCAGATCGGCGCCATTGCTGCCGACCCCATGGAGCAGGATGACGAGGGCGGTGGCGGTCATGCCCCCGGCACGCCCTTGGTGGTGGAATATTCGAAATGCATCACCTCGCCCGGGCGGCAGATCTCGCGGGCGGCATGGGTGGCCGAGGCGGCCTCGGCGAAGCCCGAGAGGATCAGCTTCAGCTTGTGCGGGTAGCGGGCGATGTCGCCGATGGCGAAGATGCCGGGCAGGCTGGTCGACATGGTCGCCTGCTCGACCGTGATGTGGTTCTGGTCGAGCGCCAGGCCCCAGGTCAGGATCGGGCCCAGATTCATCGACAGGCCGAAGAAGGGCAGCAGCACGTCGGCCTCCAGCCGGCGGATATTGCCGTCCAGATCGGCGACCGTCACGGCATCCAGCCGGCCGGTTTCCGGATCACCCTCCAGGCCGTGGAGCTGGTAGGGCACGACCAGTTCGATCTTGCCCTGGGCCGCCAGGGCATGAAGCTTGGCCACGCTTTCCGGTGCACCGCGGAATTTCGGGCGGCGGTGGATGACCATGATCGCAGCGGCGATATCGGCAAGTTCGATCGCCCAGTCCAGCGCGCTGTCGCCACCGCCCGCGATCACCACCCGCTTGCCGCGGAAGGCTTCCTTGCGGGCGACACGATAGAAGACCGAGTGCTCCTCATAGGCCTCGATGCCGGCGAGCGGCGGCCGGTTGGGGCCGAAGGCGCCGACGCCGGCGGCGATCAGCACCGCCTTGGCCTGGATCTCGGTGCCCTTGTCGGTGCCCACGATCCAGTCGCCCGTGGCCTCGTCGCGGGAAAGGTCCGTGACCTGCTGGCCCAGATGCCAGGCCGGGTCGAAGGGGGCGGCCTGGGCCGCCAGCTGGTCGATCAGGGCCTGTGCCTCGATCTTCGGCCAGCCGGGGATGTCGTAGATCGGCTTTTCGGGATACATGGCACTGCACTGGCCGCCGACATGCGGCAGCGCGTCGATGACATGCGTCTTCAGCTTCAGCATGCCGGCCTCGAACACCGAGAACAGGCCGACGGGGCCGGCCCCGATCACGGCGATATCGGTCTCGTGCCGCCCGCCGGGCTGGGTTGCGACGATGTCGCCGGCGGCACCCGGCGCGATGCCATAGGCGGCGGGATCGAAAGTGGTCGAGGTCGCGGTCATCGGACTCCGGTTTCCGTATCAGGTCGACAATGGATGCGGACCGGCGCCAGGCGCCGCCCGTTCCCCAGATGGGGGCGATCTTGTGGCTAGTCCATCCGGCTCGGCAACCACAATACGATCCTGGCGGGCCGGATCGGCCTGCCGCTCCCGGACCACCGGGCACCGGACGGCCCGCGGGTCGAGAATTTATCACGCCCAGGTTGAATTCGGCAGCCATTCCGGACCGTGGCGCCGGTTTTTTGCCCGGGGGATCGCCAGGCGGAACGGAATCCGGCGCCAGCCGGGTCAGATCCCGGCCTGCCCCTGGGCCATGTCGCGCCTCAGCTGTCGGGCATAGGTTTTGTAGTCCACCTCCAGCGCATAGCGCGGGCTGTCGAGCCAGGTCCGGCGCTGGACGGCGTGATGCCGGGCGATTTCGCGGCGCTGATCCTCGGGCCCGGCCGGGGCCATTGCACCGGACAGCAGGCTGGCGAGCCAGCGGGCCTGGATTTCGACCAGTGGAATTGTCGGCCCGATCGGCTGCACCAGCCCGGCAAAGGCGAGGCCGGGGCAGGCGGGGGAGAGGATGCGGCGATAGAGCGCCGGCCGGCTCTCGTCGCCGAGGGCCCGTCGGGCGAGGCCGGGATCGAGGAAGGGGAAGCTGGTCCGATAGCCGGTGGCGTAGATGATCGCATCGAAGGGATCGCGGGCGCCGTTGGTGAAGACCACCCCGTCGCCGTCCAGCCGGGCGATGTCGGGGCGCACGGTGATCCGCCCATGGCCGATCGCCGGCAGCAGATCCTGGCTGAGCGTTGCATGTTCCCGCCACATCGGATGGGCCGGACGCGGCAGGCCGAAGCGCCGCTGATCGCCGACCCCCAGCCGGATCAGCCGGGCCATGATCATGCGGGTCAGCCGGGTCGGCAGATGCAGACGGCGCGAGAGGAGCGCCGACCAGCGGTCGACCGGCACACCCATCAGGTATTTGGGCATGATCCAGGCGCCGCGGCGGGTGGAGATCGAGACATGGGCGGCCCGCCGGCACAGGTCGACCGCGATGTCGACCGCCGAATTGCCGAGGCCCACCACCAGCACGCGCCGCCCTTCGAAGGGATCGTTCGTGCGGTAGTGATGGGCATGCAGCGTCGTGCCGTCGAACTGCCCCGGAAAATCAGGCAGGCGCGGATCCCAGAGATGGCCGTTGGCGACGACGACATGGCGGTAGGGGATCCTGCGGCCGTCGGACAGCGAGACCTGCCAGCGCCCGTCGCCCGCCGGCGTGACCGCGGTGACTGCGGTGCGGAAGGTGATCAGCGGGCGGATGCCGAAATGGTCGGCATAGGCCTCCAGATGGGCCAGGAACTGGGCGTGGGAAAGAAAATCGGGCAGGTGCTTCGGGATCGGGAAATCCGGATAGCCCAGATTGTCCCGGCTGGTATCGATATGCAGCGCCGCATAGGCAGAGGACATGCCGTTGTCGTTGCGATAGCGCCACATTCCGCCGATATAGGAGCCGGTTTCGTAGCAGGCGAAGGCGATGCCGCGGTCCTTGAGCGCCTTGGCGACCGCGACACCCGACGAACCGGCGCCGATGATGCAGATCTCGGGACAGCCGGTGCCGTCCCCCACGCCCCTCCGATCAGGACCCGACATGGCCGGCCCCCTCATGCCTCAGATGATCGGCGATGAGGGCGTCGAGGCTGGCATCCGGCCGGATACCCAGAGGCTCGGCCCGGGCCGAGACGAAGTGCTGCGGCCAGCCCTGGACGATGTGGGCCAGATCAGCCTCCGGCGCGAAACCGATCCCTCCGGTGGCGCCGCGGGCTTTCACGGCGGCGGCGATCTCGCCGATGGTCACGGTGAGCGCCGGCAGATTGAGGACGCGCCCGGGCGGCAGATCGTCCTCCGTCACCGCCCCCAGCCGCAGCAGTGCCCGTACCACCGCGCCCGCCGAGGCGAGCGGCACCAGGGTTTCGGGCGGCAGGGGCGAGACGACGTCGCGGCCGGCCAGCGGCTCACGGATCAGCGCCGCGATCCGGTCGGAAACCGCGGGCGTCGGTGCGCCGGGGCGGGTGACCACGATCGGCAGGCGCAGGGAGCGGCCGTCGATCCGGCCCCGGCGCGACAGATCGGCCAGCATCAACTCTGCGATCGCCTTGTGGGTGCCATAGCCGGTGGCGGGCATTGGCCTGAGGTCGTCGCTGGTCTCAGGTGGCAGGTCGCCGCCGAAAACCGCGATCGAACTGGTGAAGATGAAGCGGGGGTGGCCCGTTGCCGCTTCGGCCATCCGGCGTGGCGCCTCCACATTCACCGCCCAGGCGGCATCCGGCGCGCGTTCGGCATCCAGCGTCAGGCTGGCGGCCAGATGAAAGACGATGTCGGCGCCCCTGGCGCCAAGAGCCGCGGCTGTTGCCGGATCGGCCAGGTCGGCGGCGGTGCAGGCAACGGGCATCGCCGCCCCGGCCGGCGGTTCCGGTGCCGTCAGATCGACCAGCTCCAGCCGGCTGGCCGGCCCCTTGCCGCCATCCGTCCCCGGTAGTGGGGCTCCTGCGGCAATCACCCGGGCCAGGCGCCGGCCGAGAAAGCCGCCGGCGCCGGTGATCAACACGTTCGTCATGGACGGCGTCTCCTCCCAGGGTGCCCGAACCGGTTGATCCGGTGGGACGTTTATTAACATACTACTGAATAGGATGTTTTTGGGCAAGCAGCTGCCGCTGATCTGGCCCCTCGGGACGGCTTGGCTTAGGATGCCCGGCGATGAAGATCGTGGAGGACGGCGTGGCGCGACGCGGGCGGAAGATCGACGAAGCCGAGGCGGCGAGCCGCCGCATGGAACTGCTGGAGGCGGCGGCCAACTGCTTCATGCGCACCGGCTATCACGCCACCAGCATCGACGACGTCGCCCGGTCGATGGGCTGCACCAAGGGCTTCATCTACCACTACCACGCTACCAAGACCGATCTGTTCTTCGACGTCCACCGCGAGGGCATGCGGCGGCTGTTCGCGGCCGTGGAGCCGGCCATGGCATCTGCCGGCGATGCGCTGGCGGTGCTCCGCGCCATGCTGCTGGCCCATGCCCGGGCAATGATGGACCATCATGCCTTCGAAACCGTGGTTGCCCAGGGCGTGCAGATCCACCGGTTCGGGGCGACCACCCCCGATCAGCGCCGCACCCTTGACGAGCTGATCGCCAGCCGCGACCGCTTCGAAGCCCTGTTCAAGGCCCAGACCCTGCGCGCGGCCGAGGCGGGGCTGCTGGGGCCGGTCGCCCCCTCGATCGCGGTCAAGATGATGCTGGGCGCGCTGCAATGGTCGATCTTCTGGTATCGCCCCGAAGCCGATGCCGGAGAGGGCGCGCGCGACCGCCTGGCGGAGGAAATGGTCCGGACGATCATCGATGGCCTGCGCGCGCGGCCCGCTGCGGGGTAGACTGCCTGGATAACGAAAAAGTCCAGGGAGGTTCCGGAGGATGCAGACCGTCGGTGACGAGGCCCATCCCGAGATCCGGGCGGCGGTGCGGGCGCTCTGCGCCGGTTTCCCGCCGGAATATCATCGCAAGGTGGATGCCGGTCGCGCCTATCCCGAGGCCTTCGTCGAGGCCCTGACCCGTGCCGGCTGGATGGCGGCCCTGATCCCGGAAGAGTATGGCGGCGCCGGGCTGGGCCTCGCCGAAGCGTCGGTGATCATGGAAGAGATCAACCGTTCGGGCGGCAATTCCGGGGCCTGTCACGGCCAGATGTACAACATGACCACCCTGGTCCGGCATGGATCGGAGGACCAGCGCCGGCGCTATCTGCCGGCGATCGCGGCGGGCGAGCTCAGGCTGCAGTCGATGGGCGTCACCGAGCCCGGGGCCGGCACCGACACCACCCGCATCCGGACCACCGCGGTCCGGCGCGGCGACCGCTGGGTGATCAACGGCCAGAAGGTCTGGATCTCGCGCATTCAGCATTCCGACCTGATGATCCTGCTGGCCCGGACCACGCCGCTCGATCAGGTGGCGAAGAAATCCGAGGGGTTGTCGATCTTCATCGTCGATCTGCGCGATGCGATCGGCCGCGGGCTCAGCGTCCGGCCGATCGCCAACATGGTCAATCACGAGACCAACGAGCTGTTCTTCGACGAGCTGGAGATCCCGGCCGAAAACCTGATCGGCGAGGAAGGGCAGGGCTTCCGCTATATCCTGACCGGGCTCAATGCCGAGCGGGTGCTGATCGCGGCCGAATGCATCGGCGACGGCTACTGGTTCATCGACAAGGTTTCGGCCTATGCCTCGGAGCGGCAGGTCTTCGGCCGGCCGATCGGCCAGAACCAGGGCGTGCAGTTCCCGATCGCCGAAAGCTTCATCGAGGTCGAGGCCGCCAATCTGATGCGCTGGGAAGCCTGCCGGCTCTATGATGCCGGGCAGCCCTGTGGGGCCCAGGCGAACATGGCGAAATACCTGGCGGCCAAGGCCTCGTGGGAGGCGGCCAATGCCTGCATCCAGTTCCATGGCGGCTTCGGCTTTGCCGCCGAATACGATGTCGAGCGCAAGTTCCGCGAAACCCGGCTCTATCAGGTGGCGCCGATTTCCACCAACCTGATCCTCGCCTATGTGGCCGAGCATGTGCTCGGCCTGCCACGGTCGTTCTGACGGGGGGAGGGGGGACCTGATGGATCCGCTGGCACGGCCGCTTGAAGGCCTGACCGTGATCGCCCTGGAACAGGCGGTCTCGGCCCCGTTCTGCACCGTGCGCCTGGCCGATGCCGGGGCGCGGGTGATCAAGATCGAGCGTCCCGAGGGCGATTTCGCCCGCGGCTATGATGATGTCGTCCATGGTGAGAGCAGCTATTTCGTCTGGCTGAACCGGGGCAAGGAGAGCCTGGTGCTCGACCTCGCCCAGGCTGCGGGGCGGGTGGCCTTCCGCGAGCTTCTGGCCCGGGCCGATGTGCTGGTCCAGAACCTGAAGCCGGGCGCGCTGGCCCGGATGGGTTGTGCGGTTGCGGATCTGCGGCGCGATTTCCCGCGGCTGATCATCTGTTCGATCAGCGGCTATGGCGAGACCGGGCCGCTCGCTGACCGCAAGGCCTATGACATGCTGGTCCAGGCGGAAGCCGGATTGTGTTCCATCACTGGCGGGCCGGACGCGCCGGCGCGGGTCGGCACCTCGATCGTCGACATCGCGAGCGGAGCCACCGCCCATGCCGCGATCCTGGAGGCACTCATCGCCCGCGGGATCAGTGGCAAGGGGGCGGCGATCGCGGTCTCGATGTTCGACGTCGCCGCCGACTGGCTGACCGTGCCGCTGCTGCATCAGGAAGGCGGGCGGCCGCCGCGGCGGGTGGGGCTGTCCCATCCCTCGATCGCGCCCTATGGCACCTTCCGCACCCGCGACGGCGCCATCCTGCTGGTCGCGATCCAGAGCGACCGGGAATGGGCGGCCTTCGTGCGCGAGATTGCGGGCCGGCCCGGGCTTGCGAGCGATCCGCGCTTTGCCGGCAATCGCGGCCGGGTGGCGCATCGCGCCGAGGCCGATGCGGTGGTGGCGGCGGCGATCGGCGCCGATGACGGCCCGTCGATCCGGGCGCTTCTGCAGCGCGTGGGGATCGCTTTCGCCGACCTCAACGACATGGCCGGCCTTGCCGCCCACCCCCATCTCCGCCGGATCACCGTCGACACGCCCTCAGGCCCGGTCGCCATGCCGGCCCCGGCCCCGGTCTTCGACGGTCCGCCCCGGCGCTACGGCCCGGTGCCGGCGCTGGGTGACCATCTCCCTCTCGATCCGGAGGCGACATGACGACCGGCATCGACCTCGATCGTCTGCGCGGCTGGATCGGCCGCCAGGAGACCACGACCGAAGCGGTGACCCCCGATCTGGTCCGGCGCTTCCGCGCCACCTTCGACATCGGCGGCCCGATCCCGCAGCCGGGAGAGGCGGTCCCCCGGCTGATCCACTGGTGTCTGGGGCAGCCGGCCGTGGCCACGGCCGCCCTCGGCCCGGACGGGCATCCGGCCCGCGGCGGCTTTCTGCCGCCGGTGCCGCTGCCCCGGCGGATGTGGGCGGGTGGGGCGCTCACCTTTACCGGGGAGCTGCGGGTGGGGGAGGTGATGGAGCGCCTGTCGCGCATCGCCGATGTCACGCTCCGCGAGGGACGCAGCGGCAGTCTCTGCTTCGTGACGGTCGAACATCTGATTTCCGCCGCCGGGCGGGTGGTCGCGACCGAACGCCAGGACATCGTCTATCGCGCAGCCCCCGACCCCGCCGCAGGGGGGCCTGTGCCTGCACCGAAACCGGCCCCCCTCAATCCTGCGCCCGCCGGCCGTCATCACCGTCCGGTCGAGATCGGCCCGGCGCTGCTCTTCCGCTATTCGGCGCTCACCTTCAACGGTCACCGCATCCATTACGACAGGGATTATGCGACCGGTGTCGAGGGCTATCCCGGCCTCGTGATCCACGGGCCGCTTCAGGCGACCCTGCTGTTCAATTACGCAGCCGGCCTCGATGGTCGCGCGCCCGACCGGTTCAGCTTTCGCAGCCTGTCGCCGCTGTTCGACACCGACCCGGTGCGCCTGCATGCAGCGGAAACCGAAGACGGGCTGAAGCTCTGGACCGCGCGCGAGGGCGCGCCGGTGGCGATGGCGGCGGAGGCGGGGTGGGACTAGGACACATGCGGGCAGAAACAGGGTTTTAAAATGTTATAGTATAACATAGCATAATTGGTCTTCCGATACAGGGACCAGTTCCATGCCCACCCCGTCAGTCTCCCATCCCCCCACGGACACACGCCTGCCGGTCACCGTGCTCTCGGGCTTTCTCGGCGCCGGCAAGACCACGCTGCTCAACCATATCCTCGGCAATCACGAGGGGCGGCGGGTGGCGGTGATCGTCAACGACATGTCCGAGGTGAATATCGACGCGGCTCTGGTCCGCGCCGGTACCGCCGGGCTGACGCGCACCGATGCAAAGCTGGTGGAGATGAGCAATGGCTGCATCTGCTGCACCCTGCGCGAGGATCTGCTGATCGAGGTCGGGCGGCTGGCGCGCGAGGGGCGGTTCGATCAGCTGGTGATCGAATCGACCGGCATTTCCGAACCCATGCCGGTGGCGGAAACCTTCACCTTCGCCGATGAAGAGGGCCGCAGCCTGGGCGATGTCGCCCGGCTCGACACCATGGTGACCGTGGTCGACGCCTGTAATTTCCTCCGCGACTACGCTTCACGCGATGATCTTCAGGATCGCGGCGAATCCATGGGGCCCGAGGATCGCCGCAAGGTGGTCGATCTGCTGATCGAGCAGGTCGAGTTCTGCGACGTGATCGTGCTCAACAAGACCGATCTGGTGACCCCGGAAGATCTCGGGCGGCTGACCGGCATCCTGCGCAGTCTGAACCCCCGCGCGCGGATCGAGACCGCGGCCTTCGGCCGGGTGCCGCTCGACCGGGTGCTGGCCACCGGCCTGTTCGATTTCGCCGCCGCGGCCGAGGCGCCGGGCTGGCTGCGCGAACTGCGCGGCACGCATGTCCCGGAGACCGAGGCCTACGGCATCGGCAGCTTCGTCTATCGTGCCCGGCGGCCCTTCCATCCGGGGCGGTTCTTCGCCTGGATCGGCCGCGAATGGCCGGGTGTCGTCCGCTCCAAGGGGTTTTTCTGGCTGGCGAGCCATCCGGCGCTTGCGGGGACCTGGTCGCAGGCGGGCGCCGTCGCCCGCCATGGTGTGGCCGGCCACTGGTGGGCCGCCCTGCCGCCCGAGGACTGGCCCGAGGATCCCGCCCATGTCGAGACCATCCTGGAAAGCTGGGATCCGGAGACCGGTGATGCCCGCCAGGAACTGGTGCTGATCGGCATCGCCATGGACGAGCCCCGCCTGCGCGCCGGTTTCGATGCCTGTCTGCTGACCGATGCCGAGATGGCGGCGGGGCCTGCCGCCTGGACCGCGCTCGACAACCCGTTTCCGGGGTGGCCCGACCACCCTGCCAGTCTTTGAGGACGATGCACGCGTGATCCGCAAGAACCCGCGCGGCGATCTGCCGCGTGTCCACCCCGATGCCTTTGTCGACCCGACGGCCATCCTTTGCGGGCTGGTGATCGTCGAGGCGGATGTCTTCATCGGCCCCTATGCGGTGATCCGTGCCGACGAGATGGATGCCGACGGCCATATCGAGCCGATCGTGATCGGGGCGCATTCCAACATCCAGGACGGGGTGGTGATCCACTCCAAATCTGGTGCCGCGGTCACCATCGGAGAGCGGACCTCCATTGCCCACCGCGCCATCGTTCACGGCCCCTGCCGCGTGGGCAATGGTGTGTTCATCGGCTTCAACAGCGTGCTGTTCAACTGCACGATCGAGGATCGCTGCGTCGTCCGCCACAATGCCGTGGTCGATGGCTGCCATCTGCCGGCGGGCTTCTACGTCACCTCCACCCAGCGCATCGGTCCTGCGACCGATCTTGCCCGGCTGCCCCGGGTATCGGCCGATGCAAGCGAGTTCTCCGAAGACGTGGCGCGCACGAACAATGCGCTGGTCCGCGGCTACAAGACCATCCAGAACGAGTTCTGATCCCCGATGACCCAGCCCTCCATCACCGTTACCCTGCCCGACGGAGCGCGTCGCAGTTTCCCGCATCCCGTCACCGTGATGGATCTTGCAGCCGCGATCGGCCCCGGCCTCGCCAGCAACACCGTGGCCGGCATGATCGACGGCCGCCTGGTCGATGCCTCGGATCTGATCGAGCGGGATGCGGCGGTCAGGATCATCACCCCTGCCGATTCCGAAGGGGTTGAGATCATCCGCCATTCCTGCGCCCATCTGCTGGGCCAGGCGGTCAAGCAGCTTCATCCGGCGGCGCGGATGGTGATCGGGCCGGTGATCGAGGACGGGTTCTATTACGACATCGCCATCGACCGGGGCTTCACGCCCGAGGATCTGGCGGCGATCGAGACGCGCATGACGGAGCTGATCGCCCGCGAGCGCCCCGTGGTGAAGCGCATGCTGCCGCGGGACGAGGCGATCCGGATCTTCGAGGCCCGCGGCGAGGATTACAAGCTCCGGCTGATCGAGGACATGCCCGACGAGGCAGAACTCGGCCTCTATTTCCACGACGAGTATGTCGACATGTGCCGCGGACCGCATGTGCCGAACACCCGCTTCCTGAAGGCGTTCCGGCTGATGCGGATCTCGGGTGCCTATTGGCGCGGCGATGCCCGCAATCCGCAGCTTCAGCGGATCTACGGCACCGCCTGGGCGGACCGGGCGGCGCTCGATGCCCATCTGACACGCCTCGCCGAAGCCGAGGCGCGCGACCATCGCCGGCTCGGCCGGGAACTCGACCTCTATCATTTCCAGGACGAGGCGCCGGGGGCGGTGTTCTGGCATCCCCGCGGCTGGACGCTGTTTCAGGAGCTGCTGGCCTGTATGCGCCGTCGCCAGGCGGCCGCCGGCTATGTCGAGGTCAACACGCCCGATGTCATGGATCGCGGTCTCTGGGAGACGTCGGGCCACTGGCAGAACTACCGCCGGCACATGTACACCACCGAAACCGGCGACGGCCGGGCCTTCGCGCTGAAGCCGATGAACTGCCCCGGCAGTGTGCTGCTCTATCGCCACGCCCTGAAGAGCCATCGCGACCTGCCGCTGCGCATGGGCGAGTTCGGCAAGGTGCATCGCTACGAGCCTTCCGGCGCGCTGCACGGGCTGATGCGGGTGCGCCACTTCACCCAGGACGATGCCCATATCTACTGCACCCCGGCGCAGGTGGATGACGAATGCCGCACCGTCATCGCCCTGGTGCTCGACGTCTACCGTGCCTTCGGTTTCGAGGACGTCACCATCAAGCTCTCGACCCGGCCCGAGAGCCGGATGGGAGAAGATGCCGACTGGGATCTGCTGGAAGGGGCACTTGCCGGCGCGCTTGAGCGTCTCGGGCTTTCGTGGCGGACCAATCCGGGGGAGGGGGCGTTCTACGGCCCCAAGCTTGAATTCGTCCTGCACGATGCGATCGGGCGCGACTGGCAGTGCGGCACGCTGCAGGTCGACATGAACCTTCCGGAACGCTTCGACATCGACTATGTCGACAGCGACGGCGCCCGGCGCCGGCCGGTCATGCTGCACCGCGCATTGTTCGGCTCGCTGGAGCGGTTCATCGGCATTCTGGTGGAGCATCATGCCGGTCGGCTGCCAACCTGGCTGGCGCCGGTGCAGGCGGTGGTGCTGCCGGTATCGGATCGCCATGCCGCCCATGCCGCCGCCGTGGCGCAGGTTCTGACCGGCGCCGGTGTGCGGGCGGAGGCCGACCTTCGCAACCAGCGCCTGGGCTGGCGGATCCGCGATCAGCGCCTGCAGCGCATCCCCTTCCTGCTGGTGGTGGGGGACGCCGAAATGGCGGCGGGGCAGGTGGCGATCACCGCCCGCGACGGCGAGGATCCGGGAACGCTGCCGTTGACCGAAGCCGTGACGCTGCTGGCGGAACGTGGCCGGGCGCCGGATCTGGCAGCGGGTATTGTGGCGCAGGATGCGCGCCTGCGGGAGCTGATGCCCGCGGCGGTGCCGGCGTGACGGGGGCGGCCGATCTTCTGGTGCGGGGTGGCGTGGTCGTCACGCCCGGCGGCCGCGTCCGGGCCGATATCGCCTGTCGGGCAGGCCGGATCGTGGCGCTCGGCGACCTCGCCGGATCCTGGTCGGCGGAGACGGTGGTCGATGCGGCCGGGCTGCATGTGCTGCCGGGGGTGATCGACAGCCAGGTGCATTTCCGCGAACCGGGGCTCACCCATAAGGAGACGATCGGCGCCGGCACCCGCGGCGCCGTGCTGGGTGGGGTGACCACCGTCTTCGAGATGCCGAATACCAGTCCGCCCACGCTCACCGCGGCGGATCTGGAGGCCAAGCTTGCGATCGCGGCCCGCGATGCCTGGTGCGATCATGCCTTCTATATCGGCGGTGCCGCCGCCAATGCCGGAGATCTGGCCCGGCTGGAGCTGTTGCCGGGCTGTGCCGGGGTGAAGGTCTTCATGGGCAGTTCCCTCGGCGACCTGCTGGCCGATGACGAGGCTGTGCTGCGCCGGATCCTGGCCAGTGGCCGGCGCCGGATGGCGGTCCATGCCGAGGACGAGGCGCGGCTGCGCGCGCGACGCGCGATCGCAGAGGCTGCGGGTGATGTGCGCCTGCACCCGGTCTGGCGCGACCCCGAAAGCGCCCTGATCGCCACCCGCCGCATTGTCGGCCTGGCGGCAGAGGCCGGGCGGCTGCTGCATGTGCTGCATGTCTCGACCGCCGAAGAGATGGCCTTTCTGGCCGGGCACAAGCCCAGGGTCAGCGTCGAGGTCACGCCCCACCATCTGACGCTCGAGGCGCCGGATTGTTATGAGCGGCTGGGCAGTCTGGCCCAGATGAACCCGCCGGTGCGCGAGGCCGCTCACCGCGAGGCGCTCTGGCGTGCCGTCCGCGAGGGCGTGGTCGACGTGCTGGGCAGTGACCATGCCCCCCACAGCCGGGCCGAGAAGGCGAGGCCCTATCCGTCCTCTCCCAGCGGCATGACCGGGGTGCAGACCCTGTTGCCGGTGATGCTGGATCATGTCGCGGCGGGGCGTCTGAGCCTGGAACGGCTGGTCGATCTGGCCGCGGCCGGCCCGGCGCGGATCTTCGGGATTGCGGGCAAGGGGCGGATCGCGGTCGGGTTCGATGCCGATCTGGTGCTGGTCGACCTGGGCGCGCGTCGCACGATCGCCGATGCCGATATCGCCAGCCTGGCCGGCTGGACGCCCTGTGACGGGATGGAGGTAACCGGCTGGCCGGTGGCGACCGTTCTGCGCGGGCAGGTGGTGATGCGCGAGGGCGAGCTGTCGGGCCCTCTGCGCGGCCGGCCGGTGGGCTTCCTGGACGTGCCCGTCAGCCCATCGGCCCCTGCCTGAGCAGGCGCACCATCTCGCGCCCGATCTCGGCCGGGGTCTTGCGTCCCGGGCGATACCAGGTCCGCGCCCAGTTGAGCATGCCGAGCAGGCCCAGCCGGAACATCGGCCGGTCGGCCCCTGCGGGCAGGGGCAGGGCATCGACGAAGGTGGCGAACATCCGCTCATAGGCATCGCGCTGGGCGATCAGCCGTTCGGTTGCCTGGCCGAGTTTGGTGGAATATTCCGGCGTCACCACCGAGGCGAAGCCGTTATCGGCCAGCAGGGCCTCCATATGGCCCGCGGCGGCGGCCTCCAGCCGCTCCCACGGATCGGTCACGCCCTTGACCGCCTCGCGGACCGAGTCCGTGATCTGGCGCACGCCTTCATCGTGGACGGCGACGAACAGGTCCTCTTTCGACGGGAAGTGGTAGTAGACCGAGCCTGGCAGCATGCCGACCGCACCGGCGATGTCGCGCATCGAGGTCGCCTCGTAGCCCTGGCTCGAAAACAGCTGGGCGGCCGCTTCCAGCAGCTTGTCCCGGCGGTTGTTCTGGCGTTGCGCCTCGCTGCCTTCGGTCTCGCTCGCCATGCCCGTTTCCCGTCTCTGTCGTCAAAGCACGGCCTCGTCCCGAAGCCGCATGAAACCCAACGCCGATTGAATTGCCGCGCTCCTGTATAGGCACCTCCGCGGATGGCGGCAAGCCGGCGGATCGGCGCAGGCAGCCGGCCGGTCATTTAACAAACAATTGTTTGGTTAAGGTCGACCTGCTAGCTTCGGAGGAATGGCACCAAACGTTCGTTCGCTCAATCCCCAATCTCACCCGAGACCAAGGCCGCGACAAGATGACCGTCGACTACGACCCCAGGGATCCGCAGATCCGCAACAATCCCTTCCCGTCGTTCCGCCGTCTGCAGGACGAGGATCCGGTGCACTGGAACCCGCATCTGCGCGCCTGGGTCATCACCCGTTATGCCGATGTCCGCAAGGTGGCCCTGAACAGGCGGATGTCGCCCGACCGGCTGACGCCGTTTTACGACAGCCTGCCCGAGGCCCGGCGCGGCGTGGGGGGGGAGCTGATCCGCTATCTGAATCTCTGGATGGTGTTCCGCGACCCGCCCGAGCACACAAGGCTGCGGCGGCTGATGAACGAGGCCTTCACCCCCAGGGCCGTGGAGCGGCTGCGCCCCAATGTCGAGCGGATCGTCGGCCGGCTGCTCGACGATCTGCTGCCGCGGGGCCGGATGGATCTGGTGCGGGATTTCGCCTACCCCCTGCCCGCGACGGTGATCATGGACATGCTGGGCGTGCCGCATGATCAGCTGGACCGGTTCAAGGACTGGTCGGACGATCTGGCGCTGTTCCTGGGCAGCGCCCGCGACGTGCCCGACAAGTACGAGCGGGCACGTCGTGGCGCGCTCGAAATGTCGTCCTATTTCCGCGAGGTGATCGCCGATCGCCGCCGCCGGCCGGGCGAGGACGTGTTGAGCGCCCTGATCGCCGCCGGCACGCCCGAGGAACGGCTGACCGAGGACGAGTTGATCGCCGCCGCCATGCTGTTCCTGTTCGCGGGCCACGAGACCACCACCAACCTCATCTCCAACGGCATCTATTCGATGCGGATGCATGCCGGTGCCTGGGCGCGGCTGGTGGCCGATCCCTCGTCCGAACTGCTGGCGACGGCGGTGGAGGAATGCCTGCGCTATGACGGCCCCTCGGGCGGTATCGCCCGGGTGGTGCGGGTGACGCACGAGATGGAGGGGCGGGAACTGAAAGAGGGCGACCGGGTCTTCGCGATGCTGAACGCCGCCAATCGCGACCCGCGGGTCTTCGAGGCGCCGGACGACTTCGTCATCGACCGCAGCCCCAACCGCCACCTGACCTTCGGCCAGGGTATCCATTTCTGCCTGGGCGCGCCGCTCGCCCGGCTGGAGGCCGAGATCGCCTGTCGCGAGATCGCCCGCCGCATACCCGACCTAACCCTCGGTACCGCCGCCCCCGACTGGCATGATTCGCTGATTATGCGCGGCATCACCTCGCTGCCGGTGCATTTCCGGCCGGGCAAATCGGTGGCGGCCTGAGGTAAGCTGGGGCTCAATCAAAAGCCGACCCCCAGGAGACGCCCGCCCGATGACCCGTGAAGCCGACGCCGCCCAGACCCCTGAAACGCCCGAGACCCCTGAAACGCCCGAGACGCCCCTGATCGAGATCGACCGCCCGGCACCGGGCGTGGCATTGGTGCGCATCGATCCCGGCCCCGAGGGGCTGATGGATGCCGCCGCCGCCGATGCGCTCGCCGGAGCGGTCACGGCGCTCGATGCCGATCCGGGCGTGCGGGCCGTGGTGCTGACCGGCGCCGTGCCCGGCATGTTCGTGCGCCATTACAGCCTGATCGAGCTTGGGGCGACGGCCGGGAAGGTCGCGGCTTCCGGCCGGCGGTTCAACGATCTCTCCCGGCCGGTGAAACCCGCCCCGTTCAATGCCTGTCTCGACCGGATCCAGGCGAGCGCCAGGCCCTGGATCGCCGCACTCAACGGCTGGGCGATGGGCGGCGGCTTCGAACTGGCACTGGCCTGCGACCTGCGGGTGGCCCTCGACGGGCCCTGGAAGTTCGGCCTGCCGGAAGTGCGCGCCGGGCTGCTGCCGGGCGGTGGCGGCACCCAGCGCCTGACCCGGCTGCTGGGCGAGGCCCGGGCGCTGGATTTCGTGCTCCGCGGCCGCATCGTCTCTCCGGCCGAGGCCGATCGGCTGGGGCTGCTCTCGGCGCTGGTGCCCGAAGGCGGCGATGTCGCCGGTGCCGCGGTCGCCCTCGCCGCAGACCTTGCCGCCCTGCCGCGGCTGGGGATCGCCCATGCCAAGCGGCTGGTCCGCACCGCCCTCGACGGCACGCTGGAACAGGGGCTTGCGGCCGAGCGCACGCTCTTCGTCGATACCCTGACCGATCCCGACACCCGCGCCCTGGTCGACCGCATGGCGAGGGATGCCGACGGACGGATCGACGAGGCGGCGCTAGCTGCCGCTCAGGCGCCGGTCAAGGCGCCCGAAGCCGGCACGGCATGATGTCGGGCGGCATAGTGGTCGCCGGCCGTTGCGGCCTGTCGTATCGCCAAAGCGGAGGGATCTGATGACCGAGCGATTTTTCTGGGAAGACCCCTATCTCGACCGGCTGGACAGCAGGGTCGCGGCGGTCGACGGCGACTGGATCACCCTCGACCGGACGATCTTTTTCGCCTTCTCGGGCGGTCAGGAGAGCGATCGCGGCCGGATCGGTGGCCACGAGGTGCTCGAAGCGGTCGCCGATGGCCCCGGGATCCGCTACCGCCTCGCCCCCGATCACGGCCTTGAACCGGGGGCCCCGGTCACGGCCGAGATCGATATGACCCGCCGCTACCGGCTGATGCGGCTGCACTTCGCCGCCGAGCTGGTGCTGGAACTGGCCGACCGGCACATGCCGGGGGCGGCCAAGATCGGCGCGCATATCGCCGAAGACAAGGCGCGGATTGACTTCCTCTGGCCCAGCCCCGTGACGCCGCTGCTGCCGGTCTTCCTGGCCGATGTGGCGGAACTCGTCGCCGCCGACCTCCCGATCATTTCGGCCTTTTCGGATCAGGCGGCCGGCCGCCGCTACTGGGAGGTCGAGGGTGTTGCCCGCGTGCCCTGTGGCGGCACCCATCTCCGGCGCACCGGCGAAGTGGGCGCGATCACGCTCAAGCGGGTGAATGTCGGCAAGGGCAAGGAGCGGATCGAGATGCGGCTTGTGGCGCCGTGAGTGTCGCGGCAGAAGCTCCGCCTTCGGGGACGGTTGGAATGACGGCCGGAAGCCTGGTCCGCGGTGGCATTACCGTCGCCGCCACCGGCTTCCTGCGCGCGGGGGTGAAGCTCGACGCCGTGCTGACGGCTTGATCGTTGATACCGCCTACTCTGTCCAGGGTGCGTTGAGGATCAGGCTGCAGAAGTCCGTCCGGCGATAGCCGGGCTCGTTGCGGGCCAGCACGTCAGCCTTCACATTGCCGAAAGTGGTCTCGGGCTTGAGCCGGGTACCGTTCGCAAAAGCGCGGATGATGCCTTCCTTGAAGCCGTGGCCGCGCGGATGGCATGCGCAGACCGCGTCCCGGTCCGCGGTGGTGAAATCGTGATAGCCGATGCCGAGCACATCTGCTTCCACGCCAGCGGTGACGAGTGCGACCACGGGGCGCTTGTGCTGAGGAATGCCGGGCGTGGTGTGGAGGGCGATTGCGTCCCAGACATCATCGATATCGCCTTCGTCGATATGGTGGCCGCGCAGGAAGTCGCGGGCGGCATTGGCTCCGTCGACCTCGAAACGTTCCGTGGCACTGGCATAGGGTGGCTGAAGGCCCATGTCGTGGAACATCGCGCCAACATAGAGCAGTTCGTGATCGACCGGCAGTTTCTTGCGGCGTCCGGTCAGCGCGCCGAACAGAAAAACCCGGTTGGAGTGGTGGTACAGCAGATCGGACTCGGTATCGCGCACCAACTGGTCGCATTGGCGGGCAAGTGCGCTGTCAGGGATACGGATTCCGGCGACGGTCCTGGTCATGGCTGCCTCTTGTTATCGAAAGTGTAGTGGAGGAGAGTGGCCGGTCCGCAGCCATCTCATGCGTGCTGAGTGTTGCAGGCGTGCCGGAGCCTGGGCAACGCGACCAGTCCGCGGTTTCCGGCCGTCTGTACGTGCTTTTCGGACGAACAGGCGGAGGCATAGGGGGAATGACAGCGCAGCGTGTAGCGATCCTGATCCACGAGGGTGTGCAGCTGCTCGACGTTGCAGGCCCGGCAGACGTGTTCGCTGAGGCCAACGGCTTTATCGACGCCAAGGCAGGCTACGAGATCGTGCTGGTTGCGGGACGTGCGGGCTCTGTCCGCGCCACGGCGGGCCTCCGCCTGTCAGCCGATTTGTCTGTCGACGAAGCGGGCCTCGACTACCATGCAGTTCTGGTCGCGGGCGGGCCGGACCTCCCCGAGGCTGAGCCTGATGCCGCTGTCACGCGCTGGCTGAGGCAGGTGGCGGAAGCCGCGCCACTTTACGGCTCGATCTGTACCGGCGCCTTCGTCCTGGGCCATGCCGGGTTGCTCGACGGCCGGTCGGTTACCACCCACTGGCAGAACGCGGCCCGACTTGCCCGCATGTTCCCCGCGGCTCGGGTCGAACACGACCGCATACATATACGTGATGGCCGTCTGGTGACGTCAGCGGGTGTGACTGCTGGTATCGATCTCGCTCTCGGCATGGTTGCCGAGGCGCATGGGCGTGCGGCGGCACTGGCTGTCGCCAGAAGGCTGGTGGTGGTGGCACAGCGTCTGGGCGGCCAGTCGCAGTTCAGCCCGTTCCTGACCGCTCCTGTCGACGAACGTTCGCCTGTCGCCCGGGTCCAGGCCCATGTGATGGAGCAGCCGTCAGCGCCGCATGGATTGGAGGATCTCGCGCGCATCGCGAGCATGAGTCCTCGCAATTTCACGCGGCTCTTCTTCCGGGAGACCGGTACGACGCCACGTGACTTTGTTGAGAGTGCCCGCATTGATGCCGCTCGCCGCCTGCTCGAGGCGGATGATGCGCCGCTGAAGGCAATAGCCTGGACATCCGGCTTCGGTGGCGTGGACCGGATGCGGGCGGCTTTCCTGCGCCGGCTGGGCGTGACACCGGCCGAGTACCGCGCCCGATTCCGGATGCCGGAGGTGATCAAAGCTCCAGCTTCATCCCCAGATGGCTGCCGGTGAAGCCCAGCCGCTCGTAGAAGCGGTGGGCGTCCTTGCGGGTGAGGTCGGTGGTCAGCTGAACCAGGCTGCAGCCGCGATCGGCGGCAAGGCCGATGGCATGGCGGATAAGGGTTTCGCCCAGGCCCTGGCCGCGGGCGGTGCCGGCGACGCGCACGCCCTCGATCTGGCCGCGGATGCGGCCCTTGCGCGAGAGGCCGGGAATGATGGTGAGCTGGAGCGTGCCGTGGACCTGGCCCGCCGCGTCCGCGACCAGCTGGATCTGGTTCGGATCGGCAGCCATCGCCCGGAAGGCCGAGACATAGGCGGGGTCGAGCGGCAGGCGCGGATCCTCGCGGGTCCGGCCCAGCACGTCATCGGCGAGCAGGGCGACGATGGCTGGCAGATCGGCTTCGGTGGCCGGACGGATCACGAGGCTGGGGGCGATCATAAGGCATCTCCTCCGGGCGGGTGCCCGAGGCTGTCATGCCTGTGCGGCGTCGTCCAGCCGGCGAGAGAAAAATGCGGGACGGCCCGGGGGATAAGGGGCCGCCCCGCAAGAGAGCCGCTGCTGCCAGGGACGTGCGAGCGCGGCCGGAAAGATCATGGCGCACGCGCGCCGGACCCTTGTGGTACCGGTCAGGCGTCGGCGCGGGCCAGGATGGCGACCGCGCAGGCGGCCTCGTCGAAGCCGACCACCCCGCCGCCATTCTCGGCGAGGGCGATCTTCGCATCCGCCACCTGGCGGTCGCCCGCTTCGTGGCGGAGCTGGGCGGCCAGTTCCGAGACCATCGACAGGCCGGTCGCCCCCACCGGATGGCCCTTGGAGACCAGCCCGCCCGAGGTATTGACCGGCAGCCGGCCGCCCAGCCGGGTCTCGCCCGCCTCGATGAAGCGGCCGCTGGTGCCGGGCTCGCAGAAGCCCAGCATCTCCAGCTGATAGAGTTCGCAGAACGAGGTGGCGTCGTGCAGCTCGACCAGATCGATGTCGGCGGGGCTGAGCCCGGCGCGGGCATAGGCCTTCTTCGCCGCCACCGAACTCAGGCCGGGCTCGTCGAGATCGCGATACTTGCCGCCCGACATGGCGAGGCCGGCGATGCGGATCGCGCGCGCACGGATATGGGCCGGCTGACCATCGAGATAATCCTTCGAACACACCAGCACACCGGCGGCGCCGTCACCGATCGGCGCGCACATCGATCGGGTGAGCGGGAAGCTCACCGGCCGGTCGGCCAGCACCTCGTCGGGCGAAACCTCGAACCGGTACTGGGCCTTGGGGTTCAGGCTGCCATGCCAGTGGTTCTTCGAGGCGGCGATGGCGATCTGGCGCTGGGTCGTGCCCCATTTCGCCATGTGATAGCAGGCCTGCATGGCATAGGTGTCCATGAACACCGTCCGGTCGGGGCCGTATTCGAAGGGCTTGTTGGCGGTCTCGCCGGCCGCGGCGTAGTACTGCCGCCATTCATCCGGGTCCATCTGATCGATGCCGCCCTCGAAGATCTCCTTGGTGCGTTCGGCATCGCCGGGCACGAAGGTCTTCTCGACGCCCATCGCCATCGACAGCTCGACCTCGCCCGAGGCGACATCCTTGAACGCGCCGGACAGCGCCATCATCGCCGAGGCGCAGCCGCCCTCGACATTGACCATCGGCACCCGCTCGGGAAACAGGCCCTCGCGCACCAGCGGCGTGAAACAGACCTGGCCGCGGATATTGCGCTGGCCCCAGCTGCCCATGCCGCAATTGCTGAACCAGCCGGTTTCGATCCCGGCCCCCGTCTCCAGCCCGGCATCGGCCAGGAGGCCGGTATAGGCCTCGCGGGTCAGAGCCTTGAAGCCGGTCTCGGGCTTCTTGCCGAAGGCGGTCGAGAAGGCACCGATGATATAGACGTCGCGCATGGTCGGGCAGCTCCGGCGTGGGGATCGTCTCTTGGGATGGGAACTTACCAATGGGTCATTTGGCAGGCAAGTGTCGTGATCGGCCAACTCCCCGTCGCCAGGGCCGATCGCTCCGGCTATATGCTGACAGCACGGAACAGTGGGGGACTGGCGGGAACCGATGCGGGCCTTGCTCATCGACAACCATGACAGCTTCACCGGCAATCTGGCCCGGCTGTGGTGGCAGGTCACCGGGCAGCTGCCGCTGGTGGTGCCGCATGATGCCGCGCGCTGGGCGGAGCTTGCGGCGGACGGCTTCGAGGCCGTGCTGATTTCGCCCGGCCCCGGGCGGCCCGACACGCCGGCGGATTTCCGGCTGGGGGCCGAGGTGCTGCAACTGGCGCTCAGCCCCGGCGTCCGGCTGCCGGTGCTCGGCATCTGCCTTGGCCATCAGGGCATCGCCGCCGCGGCGGGCGGGCGGGTGGTGCAGGCGGGGGAGCCGCGCCATGGCCGGACCAGCCCCGTGCATCATCAGGGCCATCCGCTGTTCCGGGGCGTGGCCTCGCCTTTCGAAGCCGTGCGCTACCATTCCCTGATCGCGGCCGAACCGCTGCCCGACAGGCTCGAGGTTCTGGCCCGCGCCGGCGATGACGGCGCGGTGATGGCGCTCGGCCACGTCTCGGCACCGGTCTACGGCCTGCAATTCCATCCGGAATCGATCCTGACGCCCGATGGCGCGCGACTGCTGGCGAATTTCGCCCGGCTGGCCGGCCCCGGAACCGCGGCACCGGCGGCCCCTGCGCAGCGGCTTGCGGTGCCGCCGGTGGACGATCCCTGGCCGCCCGGCCTGCTGCCCGAAGCCGGGGCAGAGGGGTGGAGGGTGCTGCGCCGGCCGCTCGCCGAGGGCGTCGATATCGAGGCGGCGGCCGACCTCGTCCGCCGGCTGAGCGGCTGGTCGGTCTGGCTGGATCCCGCCGATGGCGATCCGGCGGCGCAGCCGGTGCTGATCCCCGATCAGGGGCCGCTGGCACGGCGTCTGTCCTATCGCGTCGCCGACCGCCGGATGACCGTCGCGGACGGCGGCGGGCAGCGGCTGGGGCAGGTTGCGGGCGACGCCTTCGATCTGCTGGGGGCGGCGATCGATCGGATCGGCCCGCTGGCGCCGCTTGCCGACGGCGCCGGCGGGCGGCTGCCCGGTCCCGGCTTTTTCGGCTATCTGGGCTACGAACTGGCGGAGTTGTCCACCGGCGTGGCCCACCACCCCTCCGGCCGGGATGATCTGCGCCTGATCCTGGCCGACCGGCTGCTGGTGGCCCGGGCCGGCGCCGATGGACGTTATGCGATCGAGGCGGTGATGCTGGTGCCGGCAGGCGATGCCGGGGCCTCCGCTCAGGCCGATGCCTGGGCGGAGGCCTGGGCCGGCCGCCTGGCATCTGCCCGCCCTCTGTCGCCGCCCGACATGACCCCCGCCGCCCTGCCGGTCGCGGCAGTCCATGATCGCGCCGCCTATCGCCGCCGCATCCGCGCCGCGCAGCGGCTGATCCGCATCGGCCAGTCTTTCGAGATCTGCCTGACCACCCGCTTCCGGGTGCGCGGGGCGATCGACCCCTGGCAGAGCTATCGCCGGCTGCGCCGCGCGGCACGGGCACCGCTGATGGCCTGGCTGGGCTTCGGCGACATGGCGGTGCTGTCGGGATCGCCCGAACTCTTTCTCGATCTGGACCCGGTGGCGGGCATCGCGACCGCCCGGCCGATCAAGGGCACCGTCCGGCGGGCCGCCGATCCCGTCGAGGATGCGAAACTTGCCGCGGGACTGGCGGCGAGCGAGAAGGAACGCGCCGAAAACCTGATGATCGTCGATCTGATGCGCAACGATCTGGGCCGGGTCGCGCGCCCCGACGGGGTGGCGGTGCCGGTGCTGTTCGGGATCGAGAGCTTCGCCACCGTCCATCAGCTGGTGAGCACCGTCACCGCCCGGCTGGCATCCGCGCCGCCGGGGCGCCGGACGGCGGGGCTGCTGCGGGCCTGCTTTCCCGGCGGGTCGATGACCGGTGCGCCGAAACGCCGCACGCTCGAGATCATCCACCGGCTGGAGGGCGAGGCGCGCGGGGTCTATTCGGGCGCCATCGGCCGCATCGGCCTGGACGGATCCCTGCGCCTCTCGATGGTGATCCGCACCGCCGTGGTCGACGGCCAGGGCGCCACCGTCGGGGCCGGCGGTGCCATCACCCATCTGTCGGACCCCGAGGCCGAGATCGATGAAGTGGCGCTCAAGGCCTCGGCACCGCTGGCGGCACTTTTTCCCGACGGTTTTGCGAAGGCTTGATCCGGATCAAGGTTCGGATGCATCCAGGGTTTAGAGTGATGGCCATCGGACGGGATGCCAGCCCCGCCCGGTGCCGCACCGGCGGTCGCCGGTGGAGCTTTCGCGCAGTCCCCCCAGGAGGTCCGGTCAATGTCCTACAAGAGCCTGCTCGTCCATGTCGACGATCGTCCGTCGACCGAAGCCCGTCTCGATGTCGCGCGCATGCTGCAGGAGCGGTTCGACGCCCATCTGACCGCCGTCTATCTGTCGGTCGACGTGGTGATGCCCGGCTACATGATGGAGCATGTCCCCTCCAGCGTGCTGGAAGCGGCGGCGGAAGAGCGCAAGAAGCAGGCGAAGCTGCGCCTGGCCGAGATCGACACGATGCTGAAGCGGCGGCACATGACCGTCGAGATGCGCTCCGAGAGCGTGATCGCCACCGATTACATCGACCGCGTCGCCCTGCATGCCCGCTATGCCGATCTGACCATTCTGGGCCAGCCCGAGCCCGGCACCGACGATGCCGGTGACCTGCTGATCGAGGAAACCATGTTCGGTGCCGGCCGGCCGGTGCTGGTCGTCCCCTATATCGGCCTGCCCAAGGGCGGCAAGGTCGGCAGCAAGGTGCTCGCCGCCTATGACGGCGGCCGCGAGGCCACCCGCGCGCTGGTCGACGCCCTGCCGATGCTGAAGACCGCCGATGCCGTGAAGCTGTTGGTGATCAATCCCAAGCCCGGCCGCCATGGCGAGGCGCCCGGCCACGACATGGCCCGCTATCTGGCCCGCCACGGCGTCAATGTCGAGGTGGCGGTCGAGAAGATGTCGACCAGCGATGTCGGCATCGGCGATGCGGTGCTGAACCATGTCGCCGAGAACGATATCGATCTGCTGGTGATGGGTGCCTATGGCCACAGCCGTCTGCGCGAGCTGGTGCTGGGCGGCGTTACCCGCCACATCATGGGCCATATGACCGTGCCGGTGCTGATGTCGCACTGACCGCCCACTGCCCAGGCCGATCAGGCCCAGACCGATCAGGCCCGGAACCGCCGAGGTTCCGGGCACCGTGACGGCCCGCCGGGGAAGCCCCCCTCGGCGGGCCGTTACGCGTTTGGGGCGTCCTGCGCGCGATCAGGCGCCGGTATCGAGCAGCAGGGCGCCGGTGCCGGCGCCGGATTCCAGCCGGTCATGCGCCTCGGCGATCCGGTCGAGCGGCAGGCGGCCGCCGGTCGGCACGATCAGCCCCTCTGCCATGCGCGCGATCACGGCGGCACCGGCGCTGCGATAGGTTTCCGCATCGGAGATGAAGCCGATCACGCTCGGCCGGGCGAGGGCGATGGATCGCGCCGGGCCCAGATCATAGACGGAGATCGGCGGGATCCGCCCCGCTGCCTCGCCCAGGCTCGCGACCATGCCGAAACGGCGGGCCATGCCGAAGCTCCGGGCCAGCATGTCGCCGCCGATGCCGTCGATCACCAGATGGGCGCCGCCATCGGTTGCCGCCTGCACCGCGGCCACCGGATCTTCCGCCCTGCGGTCGATGACCAGATCGGCGCCGGCTGCGCGGGCCAGCGCCGCCTTTTCGGCCCCGCCGGCGATACCGATCATCCGCAGCCCCAGCCGCCGGCCATGGGCGATCGCCATCCGGCCGATCCCGCCTGCGGCGGCGTGTACCACCACGGTCTCGCCCGGCTGCATTGGCCTGACCCGCGTGAACAGCATCTCGACCGTCAGCGCGCGCAGCAGAGAGGCGGCGGCCATGTCGTCACCCACGGCATCCGGCAGCTTCAGGGCCCGCCAGGCCGGCAGCAGGCGATGGGTGGCATAGCCGCCATAAGGGGCGCCGGCCCAGGCGATCCGGTCGCCCGGCGCCAGCCCCATGACCTCGGGCCCCACCGCCTCGATCACGCCTGCCGCCTCGGCACCGATCACCGTCGGCAGGGCCGGCAGCGGATAGAGCCCGCGGCGGTGGTAGATGTCGAGGAAGTTCAGCCCGGCGACCGTCTGGCGGATCAGGATCTCGCCCGGTCCCGGGGCCGGCACCGGCAGCTCCTCGACACGGAAACCTTCGGTCCCCCCGGCCGCATGAAGGCGGACGGCGCGGGCGGTGGCGACAGCGGACATGGATCGGATCTCCTTCAGCCTCGGCCGCGGCGGGGTGCTGCGGCCCTGGGGCTGAGGATAGATCTGTGGACATCCACCCAAACAGCTGGCAGCTTTGCGCAATCTCTGTGGAATTATCCACAGATCCGGGCATGAGCGGGCGATGAACTGGGACGATCTGCGCTATTTCCTGGCGCTTCAGCGCAGCGGGTCGCTGCTGGGGGCGGCGCGGGTGCTCAAGGTGGACCACACCACGGTTGCCCGGCGGGTGGATGCGCTGGAAACCGCGCTCGGCCTCAGGCTCTTCGACCGGCTGCCGCGCGGCTGGGTGCCCACCGCCGACGGCGAACGCCTGCTGCCGGCGGCCGAACGGGTGGAAGAGGGGGTGATCGCCCTCGGCCGTGCCGGTGCGGCGGCGGGCGGGCTCGCCGGCACGGTGCGGGTGGCGGTACCGCCGGTCTTCGGCGCGCATTTCCTGGCGCCGCGACTGGCGCCCTTGGCCCTTGCCCATCCTGAGCTTGAACTAGAACTGGCCGGCGATATCGGCGCGGTCAGCCTGCTGCGCCGGGATGCGGATCTGGCGGTCCGGCTGGAGCGCACCGGTGATGGCGAACTGATCAGCCGGCATCTGGGCCGGATGGGCTTCGCCCTCTACGGCACGCCCGAACATGCCGCCCGTCCGCCGGCGCGCTGGGAATTCGCCGGCTATGACGACCGTCTGGCCGGTGTGGCGCAGCAGCGCTGGCTGATCCGCCAGGCGGCCGGCCGGCCGATCCGGCTGCGGGCCAATGATCTGGCGGCGCTGGCCGAATATGCGGCGACCGGTCTGGCGCTCGCCGCCCTGCCGCATTTCCTTGCCGATCCCGATCCCCGGCTGGTCAGGGTGGTGGAAGACACCGAAGGCGAGGCCGGCCGCGACATCTGGCTGCTTGTCCATGCCGATCTGCGCCGCTCCCCCCGGGTGCGGGCGGTCATGGATGCGGTGATCGGCGCCTGTGCCCGCGACCGGGCGCTGCTCGACGGCTCCGGCGTGGCAAAGCCCACGGGGGCGCCCGCCACCCCCTGATCTGCCGGCGCCAGAGACCCGATATGCCCTGTCTCAGAGCATCGATGGGCGGAGGGGGAAGGTCATGGCCGATATCCGGGATCGACAGCCGTCGCGGCGGCGCCTGCTGCATCTCTCGGCCGGTGCGGCCGTGCTGCTGCCCTTTGCGGGCCTCGTCCGGCCGGGCATGACGCGCGCCGCGACGCCGGCCTGCGGGGCAGGGGATCCCACGCCCCGGCAGACCGCCGGCCCCTATTTCAGCCCGGGATCACCGCAGAAGGCGGATTTCACGGCCGATGCGTCTGATGGCGAGGTGATGCAGGTCAGCGGGCGGGTGCTCGATACCGACTGCCGGCCGATCGCGGGCGCGCTGCTCGACATCTGGCATGCCGATCCGACGGGTGCCTACGACAATCGGGGCTTCCGCATGCGCGGCCATCAGTTCGCCGACGATGCCGGACGCTACCGGCTGACGACGCTCAGGCCCGGCCTCTATCCCGGCCGCACCCGCCACATCCACATCCGGGTCCAGGCCCCGGGCGGGCCGGTGTTGACCACCCAGCTCTATTTCACGGACGAGCCCGGCAATGATCGCGACCGGATCTTCCGGCCCGACCTGGTGATGGCCCAGGCGGCCGATGGCGGCTATGGCTTCGATTTCGTGGTGGCGAAATAGCGGGCGGGCGAGGTGCCGAAGCGCCGCCGGAACATGGCGATGAAATTGCTGGGCCCCGCATAGCCCAGCGCATCCGAGACGATCGCCACCGGCTCGCCGGTCGCGAGCATCTCCAGCGCCCGCACCAGCCGCGCCTGCCGGCGCCATTCTCCGAAGGTCATGCCGGTCTGGGCGATGAAGGCCCGGCGGGCCGTGCGGGGCGACAGCCCCACCTGGCTCGCCCAGTCTTCCAGGGTTCTGTCATCGGCCGGATCGGCCGCAAGCGCGGTCGCGATCCGGGCCAGCCGCCGCTCCGTCGGCATGGGCAGATGGAGCGGTTCGGCCGGGGCGGCGGCGATCTCGTCGAGCAGCACGGCGGTCAGCCGTTCCTGACGGGCATCCAGCCGGTCGGCCCGCCACCAGCCTGCGGCACGGCGGACCAGCGCCCGCATCACCTCGTTCACGGCCAGAACCTGCGGGCCGGCCGGCAGCCCGGCGCAGGCCTCGGGTGCCACCAGCACGGTCCAGCCCGAGGTGACGCCGGTCATCGCTCCCCAATGGGGTATGCCGGGCGGCATCCATCCCGCCCGGTGAGGCGGCAGCAGCCATGAACCATGGGGCGTGCGGCTGTGCATCAGCCCGGTCTCGATACAGATCAGCTGGCCGCGGCGGTGGGCATGCCAGTCCACTTCATGGCTGCCGAGCGGGAAATCGTTCTCAAGCCCCACACCGCTCGCCAGCGCGATGACCGGCGGCCCGTCGGGGCGGTCGAACAGATCCATGCGCGGCGCATCTCCCCTGCGATCTGGCAGCTTCTCAACATTTATTGTCCGGATGCGGTTACCGCTGCAAGCGCCCGGGCGTCTAGCGTGATCGTCAGGGCGCATCCGTGCCCCGATCCGTCAGAGGAGACCCTTCCGTCATGTCCGCTATCCCCGGCGCCGATCTCCGGTTCATAGTTCACGACCTGTCCGCCTTCCCGCTGGTCCGCGCCCGGCCTGATGCCGTGCGGCCCGGCTATGCCGTCGCCTGGGAAGAAGAGATGCAGGCCCTGCTCGACCGCGGCACGCCTTTCGTCGTGATCTTCTCAGGCCCGCAGCCGGAAGAGACGCACGAGGACCGCAGGCGCCGGGCGCTCTGGCTCAAGCGCAGCCGCGAGGTGCTGGGCCTGATCTGCAAGGGCATGATCGTCGTCGAGGAGAGCCGCAGCCGGCGACTGGTGATGGAGGCTCAGGCGCTGATGGCCGAGAAGGCCTTCGGTGTCCCGGCCCGGGTGGTGGCGTCGGAAGCCGGGGTCGAAGAGGCGGCACGCGATCTCCTCGCCCGCGGTTGACGCGGGCGGTCGTCTTGCGAAGTTTGCGAAGATGATGGCAGAAGAATTGCGAAGTTTGCGAATGTGCCGAAACGGCAACCGGGATCATCCCCGCCCAAGCCGGCGGCGAGGATGATCCCGGAGATTGAAGGCGGTCACTCCGCGGCGACGCGGCTTGCCTCCGGCCCGGCATCGAGGCGGGCGAGGAGGCGCTTCTCCTCGACCTCGGCCGTGCGCATGGCGCTTTCCTTGATATGGCCATAGCCGCGGATCTTCTCGGGCACGGCGGCGATGTCGCGGATCAGGTCGCGATTGGCGGTGGTCAGCCGCGGCAGCAGCCCGTCGATCCGGCTGATATAGGCCTCGATCAGCGCCCGTTCGGCCCGGCGCTCGGCCGTGCGGCCGAAGGGATCGAGGGCTGTGCCCCGCAGGCGCTTCATCCGGGCGAGCAGGCGCATGGCGCTGAACATCCACGGACCGAACGTGGTCTTGCGTGGCTTGCCGGTGACCGGATCCGGTTTCGACAGGATCGGCGGCGCCAGATGCAGGGTGATCTTCCGGCCGCCGTCGAGTTCGGCCTTGAGCGCCCTGGCGAAGCTGCCGTCGGTATAGAGCCGGGCGACCTCGTATTCGTCCTTGTAGGCCATGAGCTTATAGAGCGCGCGGGCCACTGCCCTGCTGAGGCGGAGATCGCCGCCGCCCGGCAGAAGGGCGCGCTCTGCCGCCTCCACCCGCTCCACCACCGAGCGGTAGCGGGCGGCATAGGCGGCATCCTGATAGCGCACCAGTTCGTCGGCATAGAAGGCCAGGAGTTCGGGCAGCGGCGCCGTCTCCGGATCGGGCCCGCCTGCCACCTGCGGCAGGGCGGTTTCGGTGGCCGGCTGGTCGAGCCCGGCGGCCCGCAGCACCGCGGCGCGGTCGACGGCAGCCTTGCGGCCCCAGGCGAAGGCCTGCAGGTTCATCGCCACCGCCTGGCCGTTCAGCCGGATCGCCTCGCGCAGCGCTTCCAGCCCCACCGGCACCAGCCCCTTCTGCCAGGCGAGGCCGAGCAGGAACGGGTTGGCATAAAGGCTGTCGCCGAACAGCGCCCGGGCGATGCGCGTGGCATCGATCCGCTCCAGCGCATCCCGGCCGATCGAGGCCTCCACCGCCATCGCGGTCGCGCCGTCGCCCAGCTTCATGTCGGGCTGGATCGCGAAAGAGGCGAGCGGCACGACATGGGTGTTGGCAACGCCGCGGGTGCGGCCGGCGGCATAGGTGGCGCGGGCTTCCGCGCCGGCGGCCACCACCATGTCGGCGGCGATCAGCGCATCGAGCGAGGCCGGCGGCACCCGGCCGCCCGGGGGCGGGGTGGTGACCGGCGCCACCCGGACATGCGAGGTGACGGCACCGTTCTTCTGGGCAAGGCCGGTCTGGTCGAGCACCGAAACCGCCCGGCCTTCGATATGGGCGGCCATGCCGATCAGCGCACCGATGGTGACGATGCCGGTGCCGCCGATGCCGGTGACCAGGATATTGGCCCGGCCGCTTGCGACCGGCGGCACCTTGGGCAGCGGCAGACCTTCATCCGGGGCCGGGCCGTCGCCACCCGCGGCCTTGGGCTTCGGGGCCGCCGCGCGCTTCGCCGGCTTTGCACCGGTCACGGTCACGAAGCTTGGGCAGAAGCCCTCGACGCAGGAGAAATCCTTGTTGCAGCTCGACTGATCGATCTGGCGCTTGCGCCCGAAGGCGGTCTCAAGCGGCTTCACCGACACGCAGTTGGAGGTGGTGCCGCAATCGCCGCAGCCTTCGCAGACCCGGGGATTGATGAAGGCGCGCAGATCCGGATCGGCCATGGTGCCGCGCTTGCGGCGCCGGCGCTTTTCGGCGGCACAGGTCTGGTCGTAGAGCAGCACCGTCACGCCCGGCGTCTCGCGCAGTTCGCGCTGGACCTGGTCCAGCTCGTCGCGCGGGCGGATGGTCACGCCCTCGGCCCAGGGCGTGCCGGCGGGATATTTGTCGGGCTCGTCGGTGACGACCACCACCCGGGCGGCGCCTTCGGCCGAAACCTGGCGGGTGATCTGCCAGGGCAGCAGCTGGCCGTCGACCGGCTGGCCGCCGGTCATGGCGACCGCATCGTTGTAGAGGATCTTGTAGGTGATGTTCACCTTGGCCGCGATCGCTGCGCGGATGGCGAGCAGGCCCGAATGGAAATAGGTGCCGTCGCCCAGATTCTGGAAGATATGGCCGTCCTTCGAGAACGGCGCCTGGCCGATCCAGGCCGCCCCTTCGGCGCCCATATGGCTCCAGAGCGTGGTGCGGCGATTGGGCATGTAGATCGCCATGCCGTGGCAGCCGATGCCGGCCAGCGCGCGGCTGCCCTCGGGCAGTTTCGTCGAGCTGTTATGGGGGCAGCCCGAGCAGAACCAGGGGGAGCGGCCGGGCAGCGGCGGCTCGTTGCCGGCAGAGGCCGCCGCACCCGCGGCGGCACCGCCGCAGGCCGAAGCGAGCGCCCTGGAGGCATCGTCGAGGCCGAAGCGCACGGCGATGGCGCGGGCGATGGCGAGCTGGTCGAGCGCGCCATCCTGGGGGAAGAGCGGCCGGCCTTCGGCATCGGTCTTGCCCGAAAGCCGCGGGCGGTCGGCATCGGGCAGGCCGTAGAGCAGACGGGCGAGCTGTTCCTCGACGATCGCCTTCTTCTCTTCGACCACCAGCACCTCGTCGAGGCCGCGTGCGAAGCGCACGGCGTTGACCGGCTCCAGCGGCCAGACCAGGGCCGGCTTGTAGATGGCGATGCCATGGGCGGCGAGGCGGGCCTCGTCGACGCCCAGCAGGTCGAGCGCCTCCAGCACGTCGCCCCAGGCCTTGCCGACCGCGACGATGCCGAAGCGGCGCCGGGGGGCGTCGTGGGTGACGCGGTCGAGCCCGTTGGCCCGCACCCAGGCCTGGACCATGGGCAGCTTGTGGCGGAACTGCCGGGCTTCCTGGTCGACCGGCGGGTCGGGCCAGCGGATATGATAGCCGCCGGGCGGCGGGGTCACGTCGTCGGGCAGGCGGAAGGCATGGCGCGCCGGATCGATCTCGATCGAGGCCGAGCCTTCGACCGTGTCGGCCAGCGCCTTCACCCCCACCCAGCAGCCCGAGGCGCGGGAGAGGGCGAAACCGGCCAGGATATAGTCGACCAGCTCGCCGATGGTCGCCGGGTTCAGCACCGGCACATGGGCGGCGATCAGCCCGGGTTCGGACTGATGGGCGACGGTGGAGGATTTGGCGGTGTGGTCGTCGCCGAAGACCGCGACCACGCCGCCGACGGGCGCCGTGCCGGCAAGATTGGCGTGCTTGATCGCGTCGCCCGAGCGGTCGACGCCCGGGCCCTTGCCGTACCAGAGGCCGAAGACACCATCCTTGTCGGAGGTGCCGCCGCCGATATGAAGCTGCTGGGTGCCCCAGATCGAGGTTGCGGCCAGGTCTTCGTTCACACCCGGATTGAAGACGATCCCGGCCTTGTCGACATGTTTGCGGGCCTGCCAGAGCGCCTGATCGACGCCGCCCAGCGGCGATCCGCGATAGCCCGAGACGAAGCCGCCGGTGTTCAGCCCGGCCGCACGGTCGCGTTCCGCCTGCAGCAGCAGGGCGCGGACCAGGGCCTGGGTGCCGGTCACATAGATGCGGCCCCGGGGCAGCGTGTACTTGTCGTCGAGCGTCACCCGCGGCGTCGCACCGGTATCCGTGGTCTCGGACCGGGCCTCTGCGGTTCCGGTATCGCTGGTCGCCATCGTCGACCCGTCCTCCCTGGGAGCTTGCAGCCGCGCGGGGAAACGACGAAACGGGCGGCGGGCATTTGCCACCCTGCATCTCTCTTGCGGCCGCTGGCACGGGACCGGCCCGGCACCGGGTATCGGTGCACTGCCTCTTCGGAAGTGGCCGGGCGGGGATCCCATATCAAGGGCATCTCCAGCCATGGGCAGCTCACGACCGGTCCATACATGCCATGGTGATGCGCGGCCGGGCGACGCGTCAAGTACCAGACACCGTTCGAACGCCATGTGGACCGACATACACCGGGGAGTGATCCCACGCGCAGGATATGCATGCCATGGTGGCGCGTGCGGCAGCGACTTGACCCGGGGGGCCGGGGCTCTCATCCTGACCGCCGGACCGGCGAGGCCTGCCGGCGCCTTAATCAACGAACGAACCGCCGGCCCCGATGCCGGCTACCCCTGGGAGGTCGCCCGCCATGTCGCCGCAGTCCGTACCGTCCTTCGTCTTCGAGACCACCCGCAGCATCGTCAGCGAGCCGGGGGCCTGCACCAGGCTCGGCCAGATCATGCGCGATCTCGGGGCGACGCGGGTGCTGGTCGTCACCGACCCCGGGGTGCGGAAGTTCGGTCTGACCGATGCCGCGCTCGAAAGCCTGACCGCCGCCGGGCTGGAACCGGTGATCTTCGACCGCGTGGTCGCCGCCCCGCCGGCCGAGGTGGTCGAGACCGCCGCGGCCGAGGCCCGCGATGCCGGTGTCGACGGCGTGGTCGGCCTGGGCGGCGGCAGTTCGATGGACGTGGCCAAGCTGGTGGCCTTCCTGGTCGCGACCCCTGTCGCCCTGGACACGATCTATGGTGTCGGCAATGCCAAAGGGCGCCGCCTGCCGCTGGTGCAGATCCCGACCACGGCCGGCACCGGTTCCGAGGTGACGCCGATCTCGATCGTCACCACCGGGGCCGCCGAGAAGAAAGGCGTGGTCTCGCCCCTGCTGCTGCCCGATGTGGCGCTGCTGGATGCCGACCTCACGCTCGGCCTGCCGAAGAACGTGACCGCGGCGACCGGCGTCGACGCCATGGTCCATGCGATCGAGGCCTATACCAGCGCGTACAAGAAGAACCCGCTGTCGGATGTGCTGGCGCGCGAGGCCCTGCGCCTGCTGGGCGGCGCCATCCGCCGCGCCTGCACCGATGGCCGCGACCGTGCCGCCCGTGCCGACATGATGCTGGGGGCCCTGCTGGCGGGCCAGGCCTTCGCCAATGCCCCGGTCGCCGCGGTCCATGCGCTCGCCTACCCGCTGGGCGGCCATTTCCACGTGCCGCACGGGCTGTCGAACTCGCTGGTGCTGCCGCATGTGCTGCGCTTCAATCTGGAGAGCGAGACGGCGGCGCGGGCCTATGGCGAGCTGGCGCCGATCGTTTTCCCCGATCTCGATCGGGCAGGCGGTGACAAAGCGGTCTCGGCCCGGTTCGCCGATGCGCTGGCGGGGCTGACCGAAGAGCTTGGGCTGGAAACCCGGCTGGCCCAGGTCGGCGTCGGCCATAATCACCTGCCGCTTCTGGCCGAGGATGCGATGAAGCAGACCCGGCTGCTGGTCAACAACCCGCGCGAGGTGACGCTCGACGATGCCCGCGCGATCTATGAGGCAGCGCTCTGACATGACGGATGATGCAGCCCCGCTTACCCTGATCGGATCGCCGGGCTGTGGCTCGGCGATCGTCGAGATGGCGCTCGCTCTGCTGGGGCTGCCCCATGTCCTTGAGGATCTGCCCTATCGGGAGCCCGGGCCCGGCCGCGACCGGCTGCTGGCGCTCAATCCCACCGGCAAGGTGCCGGTGCTGGTGATCCCCGGCGCCGCACCGGATGGCGGCGATCTGGTGATGACCGAGAGTGCCGCCATCCTGCTTCATCTGGCCGATCTGGCCGGCCCGCGCGGGGCGGAACTGGTGCCGGCGGCGGGCGATCCGCTCCGGCCCGTCTTCCTGCGCTGGCTGGTCTTCCTGGTCGCCGAGATCTATCCGGCGGTCACCGTGCCCGAACATGCCGACGATACCGGGCTGGCAGGCGAACCGCTCGCCGGTTTCCGTGCCGGCATGCAGGTGCGGCGCGACGGGTTGTGGCGGATGCTCGAAGCCGCGGCCGACCCCGCCGGGCCCTGGTTCCTGGGCAGTCGCTTCTCCGCCATCGACCTCTATCTGGCCGTGATGAGCGCCTGGGCCGGCGGGCGTGCCCGCTTTGCCCGGGTGACCCCGCATCTGGGCGCCATTGCCGGCAGGGCCCGGGCCTTGCCCCGGGTCGCGGCGGTGCTCGCCCGCCATGGCGATATCCAAGACCCGCTCCAGGACGGAGAGACCGCATGACCATGCCGGCCCGCGGCACCCGCGCCGACTACCGCCATTTCCTGTCGATCACCACCCGCTGGATGGACAACGACGTCTATGGCCATGTGAACAACGTGGTCTATTACAGCTATTTCGACACTGTGGTGAACGAGTATCTGATTCGCCGCGACGCGCTCGACATCCATGGCGGCAACGTCATCGGCCTGGTCGTCGAAAGCGCCTGCCGTTACATGGCCTCGCTCGCCTTCCCCGAGCCGGTGACCGCCGGCCTGCGCGTCGGCCGGCTCGGCAACAGCTCGGTCGCCTACGAGATCGCGCTGTTCGACGGCGATGCCGATCTGGCGGCCGCCGAAGGCCGCTTCGTGCATGTCTATGTCGACCGCAACACCCGCCGGCCGGTGCCGCTGCCGCCGGCGCTCAGGGCCGCGCTCGAACCGCTGGTGGTGGGCTGATGTCCGAAGGTGCGGCCGGCGGCGGCATCCCGTTCTGGAAGGCGAAGCCGCTCGACCGGTTGAGCGGCGAGGAATGGGATGCCCTCTGCGACGGCTGCGGCAAGTGCTGCCTGGTCAAGATGGAGGACGAGGACACCGGGGCGGTACTCTCGACCGATGTCGCCTGCCGTCTGCTCGACTGCGACAGCTGCCGCTGCCGCGACTATCCCAACCGCAAGGCCATCGTGCCCGATTGCGTGGTGCTGACGCCCGACAATCTGGGCGCGCTCGACTGGATGCCGGCCACCTGCGCCTATCGGCTGGTGGCGGAAGGCCGCGATCTGCCCTGGTGGCATCCGCTGGTCTCGGGCGATCCGGGATCCGTCCGCCGCGCCGGGGTCGGCGCCCATGGCCGGGTGGTCTCGGAAGAGACGGTGGACGAAGACCGACTGTTCGACCGGGTCGCCTCCTGGCCCGATTAATTCCGCAGCGCGGACACCGGGGCCGCCGTCTTGACCGTTGCGATGCGGGGGCGTTCGATGGTCGCAACCATGACGCCGCGCAGAACGCGGCACCGGAGGACCGCCAGACCATGCGCCGCCAGACTTTGACCGACCATATCCGCGACAACGCCGACGCCTTCCAGAACATCAGCGACGCCATCCGCGCCCATGCCGCCGAACGGCCCGGCGCACCGGCTGTCGAGGACGAGACCACCGCCCTCGACTGGCGGGGCTTCGATGCCCGGATCGATGCCATCACCGCCGCCCTTCAGCAGGACGGGATCGGTCGCGGCGACAAGGTCGCGATGCTGGCCCGCAATGCGGTCGACGTGCTGGCGCTCTATATGGCGACCTTGCGGGCCGGCGCCTGCGCGGTGCCGCTCTCGACGCTGGCGAGTGCCGAACAGCTGGCGGCGATGGTGCAGGATTCCGGCGCCCGCCTGCTGGCGGTGGATGCCTATTCCCTGCCGCTGATCGAACCGGCGCTGGACCGGCTGGGCGATGTCAGGCTGATCGGCTTCGACATGGCGCCCGGCAGCGAGTGGCCCGGTGGTAACTGGACCGGCTTTGCCGACTGGCTGGCCTCTGCCCCCGCCACGCCTGCCCCGGTGGCGATCGAGGCGCTCGACCTCTTCAACATCATCTACAGCTCGGGCACCACCGGGGTGCCCAAGGGCATCGTCCACAGCCATCAGATGCGTGGTGCGCAGACCCGGCGCATCCAGACCATGGGCTTCGGGCCCGACACCGTGTCGATCGTCTCGACCCCGATCTATTCCAACACCACGCTGGCCGCCCTGCTGCCGACGGTGCTGTTCGGCGGGCTTGCGGTGCTGATGGCCAAATTCGATGCCGGCCGCTTCCTGGAACTGGCCGAGGCGAAGCGGGCGACCCATGCCATGCTGGTGCCGGTGCAGTATACCCGCATCCTCGACCATCCGGATTTCGACCGCCGCGACCTGTCGTCCTTCCAGATGAAGCTGTCGACCAGCGCGCCGCTCAGGGCCGAGGTGAAGCGCGAGATCGCCCGGCGCTGGCCCGGCGGCATGATCGAGATCTACGGCCTGACCGAGGGCGGCATCTCGTGCCTGCTCGACGTCATCGCCTATCCCGACAAGCTCGATACCGTGGGCCGCCCCTCGGCCGGTGCCGAGATCCTGGTGATCGACGAAGAGGGGCGGGAACTGCCCCCGGGGCAGATCGGTGAACTGGTCGGCCGTGGTCCCGCGATGATGAGCGGCTACCACAACCTGGACGAGAAGACCGAGGAAATGCTCTGGCATGATGCCGAGGGCCGGGTGTTCTTCCGCTCGGGCGATATGGGGGCGATCGACGAGGACGGCTTCGTCCGCCTGCTCGACCGGCGCAAGGACATGATCATCTCGGGCGGCTTCAACATCTATGCGGTCGATCTGGAGGCGGTGCTCTTCGCCCATCCGGCCGTGGCCGATGCCGCGGTGATCGGCGTGCCCAGCCGGGACTGGGGCGAAACCCCGCTCGGACTGGTGGTTCTGAAGCCGGGACAGCAGGCGACTGCCGAGGAGATCCGCGCCTGGGCCAATGAGCGGCTGGGCAAGGCACAGCGGCTGTCGGCGGTGGAACTGCGCGACGAACTGCCGCGCAGCCCGATCGGCAAGGTGCTGAAGCGCGAACTGCGCGAGCCCTATAAACAGGCCTTCGAGGCCCGCGCCGCCGTCTGACCCGGCCCCCTTTCCCGCAATATGCGCCTCTCCCTTAACGGTTGTTCCGGTGGACGCGCCGTCTGAGTCATCATTCTGCCATCGGGCGATCGCTCTTGATGGGAGGGAGAGGGCGATACGGTGCCGCCACTCGGATGGAGAGGGTGCATGCGGAGGGTGTTGACGGTCAGGGGCACGCTGTTTGCCGTGCTTGGCCTGTTGGGTGTGGTCGCGGTCCTGGTGGCGATGAACGGGCAGCGTGCCCTGGTTCGGGCGGATGCCGCGCTCGAGCGGGTCTATATCGACAGGGTGATGCCGTTGCAGGCGCTGAAGGCGATTTCGGATGCCTATGCGGTGTCCATCGTCGATGCAGCGCACAAGCTCCGGAACGGCAATGCCGATCGTGCGACGACAGCCGCATCGATCGATGCCGCGCGTGGGCAGATCGCTGCCCGCTGGGCGGAATACCGTGCGGGGTTGTCCGGCGGAGAGGAGGCGGAGCTGGCCGGTGCGGCCGACCGGCTGATGCGCGCCGCCGATGTGGAAGTCGGCCGTCTGGCGGCGATCGTGGCCGCAGGCGACACCGCCGGTCTCGATCGTTTCGTACGCGACACACTGTATGCGGCGATCGATCCGGTGACGGCCTCGATCGATCGCCTGATCGGCGTTCAGGTCAGGTCGGCAGACACCGTCTACCGCCAGGCGCATGATGCACAGGCGGATGCCGAACTGTCGTCTCTGGCCCTGATCGTTCTGGCGCTGGTCTCAACGCTTGCCGGCATGCTGCTGGTGGCCTATCGGGTGATCCGGCCCTTCAACCGGCTGACCGGCACGGTTGCCGCCATTGCCGGTGGCGCGCTGGACGCCGAGGTTCCGGCGACGGCCCGGCATGATGAAATCGGTGCCCTGGCCCGGGCGGTTCTGGTGCTGCGCAACGGCAGCGCCGAGGCGGCGCGGCTTCGTGGCGAGCAGGAGAGCCGCCGCCGTCAGGCCGAGCAGGAACGGCGGGCCCAGCTGGCCGAGCTGGCTGCACGGTTCGAAGCAAGCGTCGGCGGGGCGATGGAGGTCGTGGCCGGCGCGGCTTCGCGCATGACGGTGGTTGCTGGCAATGTCGCCGAAGCGGCCCGCCGCACCGATGCCCAGGCCGGCGCCGCGTCGGCGGGGGCAGAGCGTGCGGCCAGCCATGTGGAAACGGCGGCGGCGGCGGCCGAGGAATTGTCGGCCTCGATCCGCGAGGTTGCAGGGCAGGTCGGGCGGGCTGCGGTGACCGCCGCACAGGCGGTTAGCGAAGCCGATGCCACCGAAGCACGCGTCCGCGACCTGGTCGAGGCGTCGGCACGCATCGACGACGTGGTCGCCCTGATCTCGGACATCGCGGCCCGGACCAATCTGCTCGCCCTCAATGCGACGATCGAGGCGGCGCGCGCCGGCGAGGCGGGCAAGGGCTTCGCGGTCGTTGCCGGTGAAGTGAAATCGCTGGCCAACCAGACTGCGCGGGCGACCGGCGAGATCGGCGGGCAGATCGGTGCCATTCAATCCGCGGCCACGGCCATGGTCGAGGCGATGCATCGCATCGGCAGCGTGGTTCGTGACATTCAGGGCATGTCGGCGGCCGTCGCCGCGGCGGCAGAGGAGCAGGCCACCGCCACGGCGGACATCACTCGTACGGTGGTCGAGGCCGCCCGGGCGGCAGGCGACGTGTCGACCAATGCCCGTGGGGTCGGCCGCGACGCAACCGAAACCGGCACCAGTGCCGCAGCCCTGCTCGACGGCGCACGCGAGGTGGACGGACAGACCAATCGGCTGAAGGGGGAGGTGGCCGGATTCCTGCGGCAGATCCGCGCCGGGTGATCAGGCCGTTTCGATCCGGCCTTCCATGGCGTCCATCAGGATCTCCACCGCTTCCCGCGCCGACTGGCCCTCGCGCAGGCCCAGCGCATGGGCCCGGCGGTTGACCCGGCTGACGAGGCCGTCTTCGTAGGTAGAGGCGGCCTCGCCGATCCGGGCGGTGTTGCAACTGACCACGAAGCCGGCGATGGCCCGGGCGTCGAGCGCGGGCAGACGGGTGGTGCCGGCCTCGTCGATGCCGATGCCGGCATCGTTGTAGCCGGCCGCGAAGGCGTCGGTCTTGAGCGCATTCCAGGTGTCGCCGCCGATCAGCCCGCCATGGCTGCCGGTGATGACCACCTGGCCGGCGTCTTCGGCCTTCACCAGGGCGGCGCTGTCGATCAGCACGATCCGCGGCCCCAGCGGCCCGCGCGGGGTCAGTTCCCGGCGTGCTTCGGCATAGGGGGCCGGCCGGTCGAAGGGCGGGGTGGCGGCGGCCAGGCGTTCGGCCGCCTCGGCGCAGCTCTGGCCGGGCTCGACCCCGGCTGCGATCGCGGCGACATTGGCATGAGAGATGCGACCGCGCGCCATCATGTCGCGGCCGTCGCCGATCCGGGCGCTGTCGTGGGAGACGGTGGCGGCGGCGAGGCCGATTTTCTGGGCCAGATCCAGCCCGCCGATCCCGGCGCGATCCAGGCCGAGCCCGGCATCGTTCAGGATCACCCCCCTGACCTTCGACACCGCCGCCAGATAGGCGGCATAGACGCCGCCATGGCTGGCGGCCACCAGCACCGCCCCTTCCGCCTCGGGCCCCAGGCGGGTGACGCTGTCGGCCACGATCGGCCTGGTGGCGGCAGAAGGCGGTGTGGTCGTGTCGGCCATGCACGTTTCTCCCTGTCGTCCGGCCGGTGTCGCGGCGCGCCCGGCTTCGTGATCTTCGCTTCGGCCATCATGCCCGGCGGTCGTGCATCCGTCGAGGTCGCGGCACCATGATACGGACCCGGCGCGGCCGGATGCAGCCGGCATCCATGCGACAGAAGATCCATTATATGGAACAGACGGCCTGACCTCTTGTGCTGACAGGGCAATCGGTATGGCGTCCTTTTCGGACGGCCTTGAAAGAAACGACGTGGTCGGGTCCAAATATTGGACCTGGATTTGACAGCTCTCGATCACCGCCGTTATCGTCGTTGCGTCGGCGAGGCACCGGACAAGGTGCCACGATCCAAGAATGCGAGCCCGGGCCATCCGAGGCCGGGCAAGACGCAACCGACGGCGGGACAGGGAGGAAAGGTCGGCTCATGACCGGCGGGCAGCACGGCGCCCCAGCGGCGACCGCGAGCAATCACGACATTCCGCGCCTTACGGCGCTCCACGGGCTGATGGCCCGCATCCGCGCCTTCGAGCGCGCGGCCGAGACCGGGCAGAACCGCGGCCTGGTGCTGGGGGCGGTGCATCTGTCGATCGGCCAGGAGGCGGTGGCCGCGGGCGTCTGTGCGCAGCTGCGCCGCGACGACCTGCTGCTGTCCACCCATCGCGGCCATGGCCATACCCTGGCCAAGGGTGCCGATGCCCGCGCCATGATGCTGGAGCTGCTGGGCAAGGCCGGCGGCACGTCCGACGGCCGCGGCGGGTCGATGCATATCGCCGATTTCTCGGTCGGCATGCTGGGGGCGAATGGTGTCGTCTCCGCCAATATCCCGATCGCGGTGGGCGCCGCCCAGGCGATCCGGCTGAAGGGCGGTGACCAGGTCGTGGTCTGCCTGTTCGGCGACGGCGCGATCAATCGCGGCCCCTTCATGGAAGGTCTGAACTGGGCCAAGGTCTTCAACCTGCCGGTGCTGTTCGTGTGCGAGGACAATGGCTGGTCGGCGACCACCCGCACCTCGACCCTGACGGCCGGCGAAGGTGCCGCCGCCCGCGCCCGCTCCATGGACGTGACCGCGATCGAGATCGACGGCAACGATCTGGTGGCGGTGGACGAGGCGACCCGCGATGCCGTCGCCCGGCTGCGGGCCGGCGAGGGCCCGATCCTGATCCATGCCCGCACCTACCGGCTGCTGGGCCATACCGCTTCCGATCCGGCGGGTTATCGCCCGGCGGGCGAGGCCGAAGGCCGCTGGTCCGGCGATCCGATGCGCCGCAACCGCGCCCTGCTGGAAGCCGCAGGCGTGCCCGCGGCCGAACTCGACGCGCTGGAACAGGCGGCGACCGACGAGATGACCGCAGCGCTGGATGCGGCCGAGGCGGCCCCCTGGGCGCCCGCGGCGCTGGCGCTCGAGGATGTGCAGGATGCCGGTGCGCCGGCGCGCTTCTGGACCCGGGAAGGCTGAGACCCATGGCCGACATCACCTATCTCGAAGCCGGCCGGCTGGCGCTTGCCGAGGAAATGGACCGCGACCCGCTGGTCTGGGCGCTGGGCGAGGATCTGGGCCGCGGCGGCGTGTTCAAGCAGTATGACGGTCTGCAGGCCCGTTTCGGCGCGAACCGCATCGTCGACACCCCGATTTCGGAATCGACCATCATGGGCGCTGCCGTCGGTGCTGCGATGAGCGGCACCCGGCCGGTGGTCGAGATGCGCTTTTCCGATTTCGCGCTCTGCGCCGTCGACGAACTGGTCAATCAGGCGGCCAAGGCCCGCTACATGTTCGGCGGCCAGACCCGCGTGCCGCTGGTGGTGCGCGAGCCGATCGGCATGTGGCGGTCATCCGCCGCCCAGCACTCGCAGTCGCTGGAAGCCTGGTACGCCCATATCCCCGGCCTGGTGGTGACCGTGCCGGCGACGCCGGCCGACAATTACGCCCTGCTCAAGGCGGCGATCCGTTCCGACGATCCGGTCGTGCATATGGAGCACAAGAACCTCTGGGCCCTGAGCGGCCCCGCGGCGGAAAGCGATGCGCCGGCCGAATTCGGCCGGGGGATCGTGCGCCGGGCCGGCACCGACATCACCCTGGTGACCTGGTCGGCGACGGTCTGGACGGCGCTGGATGCCGCCGCGGCGCTGGGGGTGGAGGGGATCAATGTCGAGGTGATCGACCTGCGCACCCTCTGGCCCTGGGACCGGGAACTGGTGCTGGAAAGCGTGTCCCGCCCCCGCCGCGCCCTGGTGGTGCACGAGGCGGTGCAGGCCGGCGGCTTCGGTGCCGAGATCGCGGCGACCATCGCCGAGGAACTGCATCACCGTCTGGAGGGGCCGGTCCGGCGCCTGGGTGCGCCGCGCGCGCCGGTGCCCTATGCCCCGCCGATGGAATCCGAACTCAAGATCACCGCCGGCGATGTCTGCAAGGCGGTGAAGGTGGCCCTGGGGCGCTGATCCCCTGGCCGCCGCCATTGACGACCACCGATCGGAAAACGCGACGCGCGTCACACGTTGCGGCTTTCCCAAAGGCGCAAAGAACGCCGAGAATGGAGACCGTGGCGGGTGCGGCCGGGATCCGCACCCGCGACCGAAAAGATCCTAGGGAGGAAACGAAGCGATGATGATGCGTGTCTTCAAGGCGGCTGCCGGCGCGGTCGCGGCCGCGGCGCTGCTGGCCACGGCCCTGAGCGGTGCCCAGGCGGCCGACTACAAGGAAGAATACAAGGTCTCGACCGTCGTGCCGGCGCCGTTCCCGTGGGGCCTGGCCGCCGAGAAGTGGGTCGAACTGGTCCGCGAGCGCTCGGACGGGCGGATCAACATGAAGGTCTATCCCGGCGCGCAGCTGGTCTCGGGCGACCAGACCAAAGAATTCTCGGCGATGCGCCAGGGCATCATCGACATGGCCGTCGGCTCGACCATCAACTGGTCGCCGCAGGTCAAGGAACTGAACATCTTCTCGATGCCGTTCCTGATGCCGGATCATGCCGCGATCGACGCCCTGACCCAGGGCCCGGTCGGCAAGGAGCTGTTCGACATCATCGAAAAGCGTGGCGTGGTGCCGCTCGGCTGGGCCGAAAACGGCTTCCGCGAGCTCACCAACTCCAAGCGTGACATCAAGACCCCGGCGGATCTGAACGGCCTGAAGATCCGCGTGGTCGGCTCGCCGCTCTATCTGGATACCTTCACCGCCCTGGGTGCCAACCCCACCCAGATGAGCTGGGCGGATGCCCAGCCGGCACTGGCGACCGGCGCGGTCGACGGCCAGGAGAACCCGCTCAGCATCTTCACCGTCGCCAAGCTGCAGAATGTCGGCCAGAAGCACGTCACCCTCTGGGGCTATGTCGCCGACCCGCTGATCTTCGGCGTCAGCAAGCGGGTCTGGGACACCTTCACCCCTGAGGATCAGGACCTGCTGCGCAAGGCCGCCCAGGATGCCGGCGCCTATGGCATCCAGATCGCCCGCAAGGGCATCACCGCCCAGGACGATTCGACCCTGAAAGAGATCGAGGGCCTGGGCGTGACCATCACCCGGCTGTCGGATGCCGAGCGTCAGGCCTTCGTCGACGCCACCCGCGGCGTCTACGAGAAGTGGGCGAAGGAGATCGGCCCCGAGCTGGTGAAGACGGCGGAAGAGTCGGTCGCCAACCGCAAGAAGTGAGCCTCTGCCGGGGCGGCCTCGGCGCCGCCCCGGGCCTCACCCGGCGGCCTTCTGCCGATGCGGGCGTCCTGGACGCCCGCCCCTCACAGCCTTCAACCGGGGAACGACTGCCGTGGCCTCCAGCCCCGAGCATGACGACGTGCCGGAAGCGGTCCGCGAGGTCGACCGCCCGGTCGTCAGCGGTCGTATCGAAGAATTCATTGCCGCCCTCGCGATGGCCGGAATCTGCGTGATCAGTTTCGGCAATGTCGTGGTGCGCTACGTCACCAACGCCTCCTTCGCCGCCACCGAGGAACTCTCGATCTTCCTGCTGGTGGTGATGACCATGGTGGGGGCCTCGCTCGCCTTCATCCGCGGCGGGCATATCCGGATCACCGCCATCGTCGACCGCCTGCCCCGCCGGCCGCGCATGGGCCTGATCATGCTCACCCATCTGCTGACCATGATCATGTTCGCCCTGGTCGCCTGGTATGGCTGGCTGCTGACCCTGGACGAGATGGAATACGGCGAAACCTCGCCGGCGCTCGGCTATCCGAGCTGGATCTACACCATCTGGCTGCCGCTGGTCTCGGTGGCGATCATCCTGCGTGTCATCGGCCGTGCCCACAGGGAATGGCGGGCCTTCCGCACCCACGAGACCGCCATCGACATCGCCACCGGCGACGATGTGCTGCCGGGGGATGCGGCGGATCTTACCGGGCCCAAGCGGGGGACGAGCCTCTGATGCTGACCGCAAACGTCTTCCTTATCGGCGCCTTTCTGCTGCTCCTGCTGCTGGGCACGCCGATCGCCGTGGCGCTCGGCCTCTCGGGTGTCGCCGGCATCCTGACCGGGCTCGACCAGTACGCGCTCGGCACCGTCGGTACCAACACCTATAACAGCATCGCGAAATACCCGCTGATCGCGATCCCGCTCTTCGTGCTGACGGGTGTGATCTTTGAACGCTCGGGCGTCGCCCGGCGCCTGGTCGAATTCGCCGCCTATTTCGTCGGCCCCCGCCGGGGTGGTCTCGCCGTCGTCGCCATTCTGGTCTGCATGATCATGGGCGGCATGGCGGGGTCGGGTCCCGCGGATGCGGCCGCGGTCGCGACGGTGATGATCCCCAGCATGCGGCGCGTCGGTTATCCGGCCGCCTTCTCAGCCAGCGTGATTGCGTCGGCCGCCTCGACCGCCATCCTCATCCCGCCCTCGATCGCGCTGATCGTCTATGGCGTGATGGTGCCGGGAACCGATATCCGCGCGCTCTTCGCGGCCGGCCTGATCCCGGGCATCCTGTCGGGGCTGTTCATCGCCATCCCCACCCTGATCATCTCGCGCCGTCAGGGCTTCGGTGCCGCCGAAGCCGGCGAGCAGGGGCCGCGCCGTCGCTTCCTGGACGTCTTCATCCAGGCGCTGCCGGGGCTGATGGCACCGGTGATCATCCTGGGCGGCCTGCGCACCGGCCTGTTCACCCCCACCGAGACCGCGGTCGTCGCCGTGTTCTACGGCATCTTCATCGGCCTCTTCGTCTACCGGGAACTGAAGCTCCGCGACATCTACAAGGCGCTGGCCGAAAGTGCCGAAACCTCGGCGGTGATCATGCTGATCATCGCGCTGGCCGGCATCTTCGCCTGGGCCGGCGGCACGCTCGGCGCCTTCGACAGCGCAGCCCGCGGTCTGCTGGACCTCACCGACAACGGCTGGGTCATTCTGGGCATGATCATGGTGATCCTGCTCTTCGCCGGCATGGTGCTGGATGGGGTGTCGATCTATCTGATCACCCTGCCGCTGATCGTGCCGATCGCCCAGACCTATGACTGGAACCTCACCTGGCTGGGCGTGCTGATGGCGATGAACATCGCGATCGGCCAGTTCACGCCGCCGGTTGCCGTGAACCTGATCGTGACCGCCCGCATCGCCAAGGTGCCGATCGAAGAGACGGTGCCCTGGGTGATCTGGATGGTGCTGGCCATGGTGCTGCTGCTCGCCCTGCTGATGGCGGTGCCGGACCTTGCCCTCTGGCTGCCGAAAACCCTGGGCTACGTCGTCTGACACAGCCCGTCTGAGCCACGAACCCTTCCGACACCTCCGGCCCACGGGCTGCGCCTCCCCCAGGCGCGGCCCGACGGGTGGGGTGTGCTCTGATCCCCACCGATCCCATCGGTTTTCCCGACCTTCCCTGATCCATAAGGATGACCCGACAATGACGACGCGCGACGCAGGCACCGCAGCCGGTGCCAATGCACTGCCCGACGGCCCGATCACCGGCGGTGAAGCGCTCGCCCGCATGCTGCTTGCCCATGGCATCGGCCCGCTCTTCGGCATGGGCGGCTTTCAGCTGCTGCCGTTCTACGATGCCTGCCGGCGGCTGGGCCTCTCGCATGCCCTGATCAATGACGAGCGCTGCGGCGCCTTCGCGGCCGACGCCTATGCCCGCGTCACCGGCCGGGTCGGCGTCTGCGATGCGACGCTCGGGCCGGGTGCCACCAATCTGGTGACGGCGCTGGTCGAGAGCTACAATGCCGGCGTGCCGATCGTCGCCATCGTCGGCGACACCCATCGCGACCACTCCTGGAAGAACATGACCCAGGAGACCCGCCAGCTCGACATTCTGCGGCCGGTGGTCAAGGAAGTGATCCGGGTGGAGCGCACCCACCGCATCCCCGAACTCGTCCGCCGTGCCTTCGCCGTCGCGACCTCGGGCCGCCCCGGCCCGGTGCTGCTCGACGTGCCGGAAGACGTCGCCCATGACGAGATCGTCTTCCAGGCTTCGGACTTCTATGCCGATCCGGCCGCCGAGGCGGCGCCCTCGCTGCGCTGCCGCCCGGCCTCGGCCGATCTGGCCCGTGCGGCCGATCTGCTGGCCAAGGCCGAGCGCCCGGTGATCCTGGCCGGCGGCGGCGTGCATCTGTCGCAGGCGGCGCCGGCGCTGGAAGCCTTCGCCCATGCCTTCGGCATTCCGGTCGCCCACACGCTTTCGGGCAAGGGCGCGATCGCCTGCACCGATCCGCTGTCGCTCGGCATCTTCGGCCGCTACAGCCGCATCGCCAACGACGTGATCGAAACCGCCGACGTGATCCTCGCCATCGGCTGCAAGCTGGGCGAGATCGCGACCAAGCGCTACAGCGTGCCGCCCGCGGGCAAGACGCTGATCCATCTCGACATCCTGGCCGAGGAATTCGACCGCTGCTATCCCGCGACCGTCCGGCTCTGGGGCGATGCGCGCGAAGGCGTCGAGGCGCTGACGGAAAAGCTCGCCCCCACCGCCGAGGCGGCCCGGGCGGCGCGTGCGGGCTATGCCACCGAAATCGGTGAGCGCATGGCCAAATGGCGGGCCGAGGTGGCGCCGAAGCTCAGCTCCGACGAGCGGCCGATCACCATGGCCCGGCTGATGACCGAGGTGACCAAGGCCCTGCCGGCCGATGGTCTGCTGGTCGCCGATGGCGGTTTCGCGGCCCATTGGGGCGGGCTCTTGTTCGACACCAAGCGTGCCGGTCGCGGCTTCGTGCCCGATCGCGGCTTCGCCTCGATCGGCTATGGCCTGCCCGGTGCGATGGGCTGCGCGCTGGCGGCCCCCGGCCGGCCGGTGATGGCGCTGACCGGTGACGGCGGCTTCAACATGACGTTGGGCGAGCTTGAGACCGCGCTGCGCATGAACCTCGCCTTCACCCTGATCATCGTCAACAACGCGGCGTCCGGCTATGTGAAGGCGCTGCAGCACCTGATGTACGGTACCGGCAATTACCAGTCGAGCGACCTGCGCGAGATGAACTACGCGAAGATCGCCGAGACCATGGGGGCCAAGGGGATCCGGGTCGAGAATCCGGACGACCTGTCGGGCGCGCTGGCGGCGGCGATGGCCGAGCGTGGCCGTCCGACGGTGCTCGACGTGGTGGTCACCCGCGATCCGGCCAACATGCTGCCGGGCGTCGACAGCCGGGCGGTGAAGGCCAAGAAGGGCGACCGCGTCGCCTGATCAGGCAGCGGCCGGATCAGCAGAATACCTGATCCCGAAGGGGGCTCCGTGCTAGTCTGACGTGGTGTCATCCCATCGTCACGTGTACGGAGCCCCCATCATGACCGAGACCACGCCCCGGCGTCCGCGGATCGCCGTCACCGGCAGTGCCGGCACCGGCAAGACCACGCTGGTCGATGCGCTTGGCCGCCATTTCGGCCTGCCGGTGGTGCCCGAGCACATGCGCAGCCGGATCGAAGCCGGGCTCGACCTGCACAAGCTGGAATGGCCGCAGTTCCGGGCGTTGATCCGGGAGCTGTATGACGAGCATCTGGCGGCGCGCGATGCCGCGATCGCCGAAACTGGCGGTGCCGTCACCGATCGCTGCCCGCTGGACACGCTGGGCTTCTGGCTGCATTACGGCTTCGGCTCCGACGAGGCCGAAACCGATGCGCTGGCGGCCGATGCGGTCGCCCAGATGGCGCCGCTCGATCTGGTGGTGATCCTGCCCGCCGGCGCCATTCCCTTCGTCGCCGACGGCGTCCGCTCGCCCAATCACTGGCTGCAGATCAAGTTCCAGATCCTGATCGAAGGCCTGCTGGAACGCTTCGCCCCCGACGTGCCGGTGCTGCGCATGCCCGCCGACGTGCTCGACCCTCAGGCCCGCATCGACGCGGTGCTGGCGGCCCTGCCCGAGGGGGTGCGGTGAGGGGAGAAGAAGAAGAAGGTGGATCCCCGCCTGCGCGGGGATGACGGCTTCCTCTTTTTTTAACAGAGGGTTAGCCCCGCACAAGCGGGGCTAACCCCTGTTTCGGGCAGGAGACCTGCCTTCAATTCACCTGGTTTTTGACTTTGTCGAACTTCAGCTTCGGCCAGTCCTCGACCGTGCGGTTCAGGTGCCAGGCGTTGCGGGCCAGGAAGACCGGTCGGCCGGTATGGTCGTCGGAGAGCGCCGAGACGTTGTTGTCGGCGAAGCGCTTCATCTCGGCCGGATCGCCCGACACCCAGCGCGCCGCATAGGCCTCGACCGTTTCATACGACACCGGAATGCCGTATTCGGTGCGGATGCGGTCGGCCAGCACGTCGAACTGCAGAGAGCCCACCACGCCCACCACCCAGGCGGAGGAGGTGATGCGCGGCTTCATCACTGCGGCGACGCCTTCCTCGGCCAACTGTTCCAGCGCCCGGCCCAGATGCTTGGCCTTCATCGGGTCTTCCGGGCGGATGCGGCGCAGCAGTTCCGGCGCGAAAGAGGGGATGCCGGTGAAGCGGATCTCCTCGCCCTCGGTCAGGCTGTCGCCGATGCGCAGCGTGCCGTGGTTGGGGATGCCGATGATGTCGCCGGCGACCGCCTCGTCGGCGATCTCGCGATCCTGGGCCAGGAACATGACCGGCGCGCTGACATTGACCGCCTTGGTCGATCCCACCGGCAGCAGGCGCATGCCGCGCTTGAAATGGCCCGAGCACAGTCGCACGAAGGCGATGCGGTCGCGGTGCTTCAGATCCATATTCGCCTGGATCTTGAACACGAAGCCGGTGACCTTGTCCTCGTCGGGCGCCACGTCGCGCGGCGTCGCCGGCTGGCGGCGCGGCGAGGGGGCGAGCCGGCCGACGCCTTCCAGCAGCTCGCGCACGCCGAAATTGTTGAGCGCGCTGCCGAAGAAGACCGGGGTCATGTGGCCTTCGCGATAGGCCTGCAGGTCGAAGGCCGGGCACAGCTCGCGGACCATGGTCACCTGGTCCTTCAGCTCCTGCCACTGGTCGCGGGGCAGGTGCTCGCCGATGGTCGGGTCGTCCAGGCCGGTGACCGAGAACGAGGCGTCATTGATGCTCGACCGGTCGCCGCGATCCATCAGCACCATGCGGTCGTCGAGCACGTGATAGCAGCCGCGGAAATGGCGGCCCATGCCGATCGGCCAGGCGGCCGGGGTCACGTCCAGCGCCAGGGTCTGTTCGATCTCGTCGATCAGCTCCAGCGGGTCGCGGGCCTCGCGGTCCATCTTGTTGACGAAGGTGATGATCGGCACGTCGCGCAGGCGGCAGACCTCGAACAGCTTGCGGGTCTGTTCCTCGATGCCCTTCGCGGCGTCGATGACCATGATCGCACTGTCGACCGCGGTCAGCGTGCGGTAGGTGTCTTCCGAGAAGTCCTCGTGGCCCGGCGTGTCGAGCAGGTTGAAGGCGAAGCCGTCATGCTCGAAGCTCATCACCGAGGCCGAGACCGAAATGCCGCGCTCGCGCTCCACCTTCAGCCAGTCCGACCGGGCACGCCGCTGCTCGCCGCGCGCCTTCACCGCACCGGCCATCTGGATGGCGCCGGAGAACAGCAGCAGCTTCTCGGTCAGCGTGGTCTTGCCGGCGTCGGGATGCGAGATGATCGCGAAGGTGCGGCGACGCGCGATCTCGGCGCCGATGTCGGTGATGTCGGTCATGCGCTCGGACGGGTTCGGAGGAAGGGAAAAGGACATGGTTTCTCGGGGCGATAGGTAGCGCGTCCGGGCGCGATTTTCCAGGGACTTCGGTCGGATCGGGCGGCATAATCGGGGAAGCCTGCCCTGCGGCCGATGCCAAGGCTGTGCCCCGCCCGCGTCGTTTGAAAGACGGGAAGCCGCCCTTTCGAAAGCAGCAGGCCGAAGGGGAGCGGACAGAAGGGGGTGCTCGGGGGAGCAGCTAAGGGAGACGCGGTGATGTCGAAGATGGATATGCGTCACGCCAGACTGTTCCGCGCCGGCCCTGATCAGGCCGTGCGGATCCCGAAGGGTTTTGAACTGCCGGGCGACGAGGTGATCATTCATCGCGAGGGCGACCGTCTGGTCATCGAACCCGTCGCCAGGCCGGGGCTGCTCGCGCTTCTGGCGACATTGGAGCCGATTGACGAAGCATTTCCCGACGTGGACGAAGGTCTGCGCGCCCTTGACGATATCGACCTCTGAATGGCCGACCTGCATCTCTTGGACACCAATATCGTGTCTGACCTGGTTCGCAACCCGCAGGGAAAGGTGGCGGCGAGGATTGCCGATGTCGGGGAGGCGCAGATCGCCGTCAGCATCGTGACGGCTGCAGAGCTGCGCTATGGTTGCTTGAAGCGGGGCTCTCCTCGAATCACGCAACAGGTTGAACTCATTTTGGGTGCAGTGCCGATTCTGCCATTCGATGAGCCATCGGACGCAGCTTATGCCCGGATCCGGCGGGACCTTGAACAGGCGGGTACGCCGATCGGCCCGAATGATCTGCTGATTGCTGCGCACTGTCTGGCACTCGGGGCTGTTATGGTGACGGCAAACGTGCGGGAGTTCAGTCGCGTAAAGGGGCTCATGGTCGAGAATTGGCTCGACTGAGCCAAAGTGCCTTCGGCGAGTATGTCCCCGATGGTCGCTATTGTACGTCGCATCACCCCCCGACCGCCGCGCCCAGGGCCGGTGCCGCGGATGCCCCGGCCGCCATGTCCGGGGCAAGGTCGAGGAAGGCGAGGATGGCCGAGAGGACGGCGGCCTCGTCCTGGCCCGGCAGATCGGCGTAATCATGCCCGCCCGGCACCGGCAGAATGCGGATGGTTCCGGAGAGGGTATAGCGCCCGGCATCCATCGCCGTGCCATAGGGATCCCGATCGCCCTGGATGATCAGGAAGGGCGTGTCGAGCCGGGCGAGGTGATCGGTGCGGGCCGGGTCTTCATCCTGCGACGGGTGCCTGAAGGGATAGCCGAAGCAGACGAGCCGCGTGATCCTGGGATCCGCGCCGGCCAGAGAGGTCACGATCCCGCCCGCGGAATGGGCGAGGCACCAGATCCGCCTTGCCGGCAGTGTGTCCAGATAGCTGCAAAGATCGCGCGCGGCAACGACATGCGCCCGCTTCCGCGGCCGGACGGCATAGTCCCAGCGGTCGGGACGGGTGAGCAGGATCATCGATTTGATCAGCCGTTCGACGATCCACCCGAGGGCGGGCCACCGGCGGCGCAGCGCCCCGACCTGCGGGCCGACCAGGGCCTCGAACCGGTGGTCGAGCAGCTTGAAGGTCCGGGTGGTGCGCGTCTCCAGCCAGCAGACCGGGATGCCCCGGTCGTGGATCACGCCAATGATCCGGTCGATCATCGACGAGGCCTGCCGATAATTGTTCCGGCCCATGACGATCAGCAGGGTGTCGGCGTCGGGCGACCCCAGATGGCGAACCGGCCCGATGCCCGGTCTCGCGAAAAAATGGGAGATCGGCATCGGTGGTTCACTCTGTGCGTTACTGCATCTGGCAGCCTGTTCTAGTGTAAGCGGGTGATGATTGCCTCACAAGCGGGCGTGCGCCAATTCCGTGCGGGTGCAGGCGCATGAGAGCCCGAGGCGTGTTCCGACCTGCGGGAGACCGATCCATGGCCGACCTGACCGATGCCGCAATCGATGCCGCCCTGGAGCGCGGCCGCCTTGCCCATGCGCAGGAACCGCGCGCCGCGGCGGCACGCTATGACCGCACCGAGGGTCTGGTCATCGTCGATCTGGAGAATGGCTGCGTCTTCGCCTTTCCGCCACGGCTGGTTGCGGGGCTGGATGGGGCAACTGCTGATCAGCTTGCCGCGGTCCGGATCCTCGGCAGGGGTTATGGCCTGCATTGGGAAGAACTGGATGTGGATCTGTCGCTGCCCGGGCTGATGGCGGGGCGCTTCGGTCCCGGGATCTGAGCGGACTGGCAGACGGAGCGGGCCCGTCCGATAGCGGGCGCTATTGCCGCCCGCGGTGCCGCCAGACCTCGGGCGGCGTGAACCGGCCGGCCCACAGGCCGCGGCCGGCGGCGCGGGCGTCGGCTTCCGGTGTGAGGTAAAGGCCCGAATAGCGACGATAGGCCAGCGCCAGCCCGTCGCGCACCAGCCGGGCGCCCAGATCCTCGCCGTTCGCCTGGCAGAGGGCGAGGGTGCGCTTATAGCGGTCGCGCCCTGTCACCACGCAGACCACCTCGCGTCCCTGTGTCAGTGCACGCAAAGCCTCTCCCGCGGCCACTCCGCAGGCCCAGGGCCGGCCTTCGCCGTCGGTACAGATCTGGTCCGTCTCCTGTGCGTCGATGCCGTAAAGCCGGACCCGCTCACCCGCAACTTCCAATGTGTCGCCGTCGATCACCCGTGCTTCGCCGGCCAGTTCCCGGGCGAGAGCATGGGGCGACGCCAACGCCACCGCCAAGGCGGCGGCGCATGCCGCTCCTGTCCTTCTCATCCGGTCCACCAACTGAAGCGCAGGACGGCGCGCCCGCCGTGAGATGCGCTTGAGCTTTTGGCTTGGTGGCCGGGGTTGAGAAAACCGTCACATGAGCGGCCCTCGGACCTTTAGGCGGAGCCTTGGACATACGTCCGAGCCCCCGGCCGCAAGAGCCAAGATAGCCGATTCCAGTTCGGCAGACCGCATGTGAAGGGGTTTCTCACGCCCCAGGCACCGGCTGCGTCCTCCGGTTCCCGGCTCGACAATGCCATGACGGTGGGGATAACGGAAAGGAAAACCGCTCTATGCGCGGTCCGCGCGATAAATACTGAAGGATGTCGCAGCTTTTATTATTCTAGCCGCATGGAATATCGCGGTGCGGATGTATTCGGTGCTGAAATGCGGGGAAGTCCACCGCCAGGAAAGCCGGCATGAAGACGCGTTGAGCGGAGGCGCCCCTCCGCCCTTCGGTCATCATCCTGGACTGCCGAAGCTTCGACCGGGGGTATTCAGCCGATCATGCGATATCGGCCCCCGAACTTTTCAGGCCACCGCCCTTGGACATCGTTCGGGCCCCCGGCCGCAAGCAGTCGTCCGGCCTGGGGCGAAAAGGCCGGATTACCGCATGTGAAGGGTTTCTCACGCCCTGAAGCAGACTGCGGCGATCAGCTTCACGAAAAAGAATAACAAAGATATCTCGGTTTTAAAATAGACAATAAAACAACCTGTGGAGGTATTTCATGGATCTCCTGATATACCTGCTGAAATTGATGCCGAAATATTAAATCGCTCTGTTCCTCGGGGGGGGATCGCAAATACGTAATATTATATAATTATATAATTATTTTATGGATTTGATGTAATTAATACATGATAACTAAACATTAAAATCATAGAATTACTTTGATTTATATATATGGGGATGTCATAGAATAATTGTGACAGAAGAATTGAATTAAGATAGTCAATAATTTGTTTACGCCTACCCGAGCGACGAATCACCGATCATTTGATCTTTTGTCTCCTTTTCCCCAAGTGCAAACCATTTGTACTTTACATAGTTCGAGGCGATCGCCATTGATTTTCCACACGATTTCGAAGGATGTCGTGGGCGTTCGCCTACATCTGTGATGGGTCTTCGAGGAATACTGTGCTTTTCGTTGGAACCCCTGGAGTGGATTCAAGCTTAAAAATGGAGTTTGAAGGCGATATGATCAAATTCGTACTTTTCTTGACCGGAGGGTAACTTGCATATTTATGCGTTCAAGGTTGAAAGTGTGGCTGGCAGCGCGACAACGACAACATTTAACGAAGTCGTTGATTATGTGATGTCTTTGCCTCTCCAAAAGAGATTCCATCTTGGCATAAGGTTGGAGACGGCAGGAACTGTTGGAGGAGAGACGGAACTTCACTTTTTGAAACTTCGGGAAACAGCGTTGCCTGGTAAAGCAACTGTCCTTAGGCCGGCGCAATCGCTGGGTCTTCAACCTGACGAAGCACTATCGGAAGAAACGGCGGGCATATTTTGGCAGTCGACAAGCATCTTGGTTCTACAAGGAAATCATTATGGACCTCGAAAAGGTTCGATAGAAGCCTATTTCAAATATTTTGCCTCTCGTGCTTCATGTTCATTAGGCCGAACTGGTCCAGCCGCGAATGAAGGTTTTGTGATAAGCCATATTTTGAACCAGCAGGTGCAGGCTCAGCTCAACAGGAAGACAATTTTTAAGTCGATTGATGTAAAAATAAACAACCCGCCCGCGAGTAGCGTGTTGCAGGCGAGTGGAGCCTCTCTGGGCGAGGTTCTTGAGATGGGAGTAGCTGGCGGTTCGCAGACGGTGACAATAAAATTGACTGCGGGCAGAAAGAAATATGAAACTATTAAACCCAGAATAGTGAGGGATTTAATTAAGAAGATTACAGGGGGTGATTACCAAGTCGAAAGTTTTAAAATAGGAGCGAAGGACGATTCCGATGATCGTACAGAGATACTCGATTTAATGAACGCGATTCTCCGAACTAGAATTGATGTTCTACCGGGTCCAGATAGAGAGCTTCCAAGAAATTTGAGGATCCAGGCTCTAAAAAAGGCCATGGCAGCTTGGACCAAGCAGGGGCTGACATAGTGTTGACCTCGGCTCAAATAGAGAAAATATATCCTTACGTATTGGCTGCAATATTGACAGTCGTATATAATTTTATCGGTGCTCCTATGCCTCCTGCAAATGCTTACACCGCTGTCTTGGGCGCAGCTGCAGGGGCGTCGGCTATTTTTGTCGGTTTTCTAAGCGCGACAAAGGCTGTCATACTCGGTACATCATCTTCTGCGGCCTATGTGATCTTGCGTAAATCTGGGTTTCTATCAATGCTTTTTGGTTACATAAAAAGTTCTATTTATTCATCAATATCATTGGCGGTCGCCTCAATTATTCTAATGTTTTTTGATCCAGAAAACCCAGTCGCACTTAATATCTGGCATCTAAAAATAGAAAACGGAATTTTTATTCCCTGGGTTTTCCTTGGCGCATTATCCGTTCTAACCCTACTTCGCGTGAGTAGGTTATTGTTTCGTTTGCTGGATCAGGTCTAACCAGCTGAGAGATTCAGGTTTGGCCGGTACTCTTAGAGCCCGTCCGGAAGGTTATTGAATCCGGTGAATCCGTTGTGATTCTATGCCGCGCCAGAGGAAATGGGAGCGGACAGAATGTGGACGACGGAA